>DASSPC010000426.1:0-7779 GCA_035699865.1 Oryzihumus sp.
GCGGCCTGGCCGCTGGCTGTCGCGAGTGCGGCGACTCCATTTTCGAGCGACGCGACGCGCTGTTCGAGAACGTCCGTGGTGGGGTTCATGATGCGCGTGTAGATGTTGCCGAACTCCTTGAGCGCGAACAGGTTCGCCGCGTGCTCGGTGTCCTTGAACACGTAGGAGGTGGTCTGGTAGATCGGCAGCGCCCGCGCGCCGGTCGCCTCGTCGGGCACTTGGCCGGCGTGGATCTGCCGCGTCTCGAAGGACCAGTTCGGGGTGGTGTCAGTCATCGGGTTCCCTTGCCTCTCAGCACTTCTCACGTATGACGAGTGGTCGCGAAAGGTGCGGGGCGCACCTCACGCGAGGTGCGGGGATACCAACAAGGGTCTCTCCGCGCTTGCGTTGCGCCGTCCTGTGGCGCACCGCCTGGTCCTCACCCGGGGCACCCCACCGCGGTGGAGGGTTGCCGGTCAGCGAGCCGGGGCTTGGCGCTGACACTCATGACCTGTGACCGACACTAGGCCGCGCTTCCGGCCGCTGGAACGGCCGTCTCTCATCGCGGACGCCCCCGGGCGTGCCGCTCAGACGCCGAGCGCCGACAGGGTGACGAACGAGTAGCCGGCGGCCCGCAGCTGGCTGATGACCCGGGGCAGGGCGCTTGCGTCGAGCGTGGTGTGGTCGTCGGGGTTGGACCCGACGTGCATGAGCACGATCTCGCCGGGCGTGCGCGCGGCCACGACCCGGGCCACGACGGTGTCGGCGCTCTGCCCGCCGGACGTGCCCTTCCAGCCCAGGGTGTCGACGGTCCAGCCGACCGCGACGTAGCCCATGCCGTTGACCAGGGACAGCGTGTGCGCGGTGTACTCCCCGAAGGGGAAGCGGAACAGCGGCCTGGGGCTGCGCCCGGTCACCGTGGTGATCGCCGAGGCCCCGTTGCTGACCTCGGTCCGCACGGCGGTGTCGGACAGGGTGCCCAGGTGCGGGTGGTTGTCGGTGTGGTTGCCGATCCGCCCGTAGGCCGCCATCTGGCGCGCCAGCGCGGGGAAGGCGCGGACGAAGTCGCCGGTGAGGTAGAAGCTGGCCGGCACGTGCTGGGCCTGCAGCGTGGCCAGGATCGCCGGGACGCCGTCACCGTTGGCGCCGGCGTCGAAGGTCAGCGCGACGACCTTCGCCGTCGTGGGGATGCGCGAGACCACGGTGCCGAGCAGGTGCGCCGGGAGTGCGGGGGTCACCGGCCGGGGCGAGCTGCTCGTCGGCCGGGGGGTGGTGCGCGTCGGTGCGGGGGGCGTCGGTCGCGGGGTGCCCGGCGGCCGGGTCGTCGCGCTCGGGCTGGGTGCGCTCGTCCGGGTGGCCGTCGGCGTGGGGCCGGCGGTGGGGCTGGCCGGCCCGGAGGTGGCCGGGCTGCCGGCCGTGGTCGACGTAGCGGCGGTGGAGGACGGACGCACCGCCCCGGTGCCCGGGGAGCCGCCGCAGGCTGCGGTCACGGTGAGGACGGACACGGTCAGGGCCAGCGTCGCGACCTGCCATGCGCTGCGCATCGCCGACCACCTCTCCCCTGACGTCCGTGGTTCCACGGTGCGCCGGCAGGCACCAGCTCGCGAGAGGCGGACGTCCCCTCGCGAAGGGTCGGAGGACCCTCCGGCTGACAGCGGACGACCCACCCGCCATCCTCGTCCTGTGACGCTCCCCCGCCACGGCCCGACCTACAGCCCGGGCACGGCCGCGGCCGTGCGGTCGGTGCTGCGCGGCGCCCGGGACGTGTGGCGCCGCAACGGCCGGGCGATCCTGACCCGGACGGCGCGGCTCACGTTCGCGGCGGTGGTGGCCTACGTGGTGGCGGTCGCGGTGCTGCACGAGCCGACGCCGCCGCTGACCGGCCCGCTCACGGCACTGCTGGTCGTGCAGGCGACCCTGTTCTCCACGCTCACCGCCGGGCTGCGCCGGGTCGCCAGCGTGCTGTCCGGGGTGCTGATCTCGGTTGTGCTGACCAACGTCATGGGGCTGACCTGGTGGAGCCTGGGCATCGTCATCGCCCTGGCGCTCCTCGTCGGGCACCTGGTGCGGCTGGGTGAGCACCTGCTCGAGGCGCCGATCAGCGCGATGCTCATCCTGGGCGTCAGCTCGACCGCCGATGTGGCCGCGTCGTACCGGATCGGCGAGACCCTGGTCGGCGCGGGCGTGGGCATCCTCGTCAACGTGCTGCTGCCGCAGCCGGTGCGCGCCGGCTCGGCGGGTGCCGCGGTGGAGCTGGTGGCCACCGACGCCGCCGCGCTGCTGGACCGGGTGGGCGACGAGCTGCCGCACGGCGCGAGCCGCGACCAGGCCTACGGCTGGCTGGGCGACTTCCGCGCCCTGTCGCACCGCGTGGACGCCGCCGACCGGGCGATCGTGGAGCTGGCCGAGAGCCGGCGGCTCAACCCGCGGGCGGTCCGCACCGCCGACACCACGCCGATCCTGCGCAGCGGCCTGGACGCCCTCGAGCACAGCGTGGTCTCGCTGCGGGCGCTGTTCCGTTCGATCGCCGACGGCCTGCAGGAGGAAGGCGCCGGGCCGGAGAGCACCTACACCAGCGAGCTGCTCGGCGCGTTCGGGGCACTGCTGCACGACCTGGCCGGGTCGCTGCGGGCGTACGGCTCGCTGGTCCGGGCCGAGGCGGACCCGAGCGTGCAGGGCTCCGAGGGGACGCTGGCCGACGCACTGGACA
This sequence comes from Oryzihumus sp., assembly GCA_035699865.1. Taxonomy (GTDB): domain Bacteria; phylum Actinomycetota; class Actinomycetes; order Actinomycetales; family Dermatophilaceae; genus Oryzihumus. Next base: position 2,690 of record DASSPC010000426.1, read on the forward strand.
GCCTGCGCGAGACGCGGGCGTTCCTCACCGAGCTGCTGCTCGTCGACGCCCGCGAGAGCCCGAACCTGTGGCTGCTGCGTGGCTCACTCCTCGCGGCGGTCGAACGCGTGCTGCGCGAGCTCGACCTCGACGAGCGGCGGCACCGCCGGCAGCAGTGGGAGCGTGAGCAGGCCGAGCGCCGACGCCGGCTCAGTCGGCGTCCCGCTCGATGAGCGCCTGCGCCCCGGCCTTGGCGTTGGCCCAGCCGTTGAGGTTGTTGCGCACCGTGTTGGCGCTCGGGGCGTCCGCCGTCGCCCGGGCCCACTCGTCGTAGCCGGCGTAGCTTCCGCTCGCGCCGTCCGAGCGCAGGTAGTCCGCGACCGCGGCCACCAGCTGCTCCTGGGACCAGCCCCGCCGGTATGCCGTGCGGCCGGCGTTCGTGGGCAGGCCGGCCGCGGTGCAGGCGGCGTTCCAGGAGCCGAAGCGCTGGATGAGCCGGGCGCTGGAGACCCCGTCGTAGTCGCGCCACACGTGCTCGTAGCGCTCGGCGGAGATCGGCGCGCCCACGTCGGCTGCCGCCCGGCGCAGGGCGTCGAGCACCTGCCCGTCGGCCATCTCGCGGTGCCGCCCGGCGCCCTCGTCGGTGCTCTCGCTCATGGCGTCCCTCTCCGTCTCGTCGGCCTCATCGCAGTGCGTCCCCGAGCTGATCGCGCAGGGCTGCGCCGAGCGCGTGCATCACCGCGAGCGCCTCGTCCCGGCGGTCCGGGCCGGCGGGGTCCCAGCGGCACAGCGCTGCCCAGGCCAGTGCCCGCTCCCCCGCTTGCAGCAGGCCGACCTCGGCCCGGGTCCCGTCATCGGTGCCGGTCTTGTGCCAGAGCCGCACGCCACGGTCGCCACCGGCGTGGGCCAGCGGGTCGAGGTGCAGCGGCTCGGGCACCATCGACAGGTCGGCACCGGCCGCCAGCCAGCCCAGCACCTGCTCCGAAACCGCCGGGCTGAGCACCTCCCGGTGGTGCAGGTCGACCATCAGGTCGGCCAGCTCGCTCGCGGTGCCCTCGGACAGCGTCGGCGGGTCCTGCGCGGTGCGGTGGGCTCGGACCCGGTCGTGCAGCCGGGTTGCCTTGAGCCCCAACGCATCGGTGATCCTGTCGACGGCGTCCAGGCCCACGGCGCGGAGCAGCACGTTGGTCGCGTAGTTGTCGCTGACCGCGCCCACGAGCGTGGCCAGGTCGTGCACGGACAGCTCGTCGGCGGTCAGGTGCTGCCACAGTCCGGAGTCGGCCACGGCGTCCTCGGGGGCCCGCAGCAGCGGCATCGCCGGGGTCAAGTCCCCGGCCTCCAGCTCTGCCGCCACCGTGAGGAGCAGCAGGACCTTGCCCACGCTCGCGGTGGGCAGCATGAGGTCCGGCGACACGGCATACAGCTCCTGGCGGGTGACCGCGTCGAGGACCCGGACCGACCACTGCATGTCCGTCACCTGCGCCAGGGCGCCGGTGACGCCATCCCACCCTGCTGCCATGGCGCTCAGGCTAGGCCCCAGCGGGCCCCGACGGGGGCCAAGGGGGCCGTGGGTCCGAGGCCGGTTGGCCGCTTTCGATGCGGCTCGGGTGACTAGTCACTTGTAGTGGTTCTTGTCCGATATCTCGGACACGCGCGCCTGTCAGCGGAAGGATCCCGGCCATGGTTGGTCAGGGGATCGGACAGATCGGCACGACACAGACCCAGGGTGAGGTGCCGGGGCTCGACCGGCTCATCGCCGCGCTGGAGACCGAGCACCCGACGTCGCTGACCCTCATCCCGAGCGAAGGCCGCCCGATCCTGCGCGGCCGGCGCGACGAGGAGACCGGCTGGCAGATGGACCTCGACTGCCGCGCCCCTCTCGCCGAGGAGCTGCGCAGCCTGGTCGTCACCGAGGACGCGGACGGCGAGGCCGGCGTCGGCCCCGCTCAGCAGCTCGACAACACCCGGCGCAACCTCGTCCACCTCGTCGTGCAGTGCCGTCAGCTGGACGTGCTGCGCCAGCTGCTGCAGGCCGTCATCGAGGACCAGAGCACCCGCCGCCCCGGGGAGCGGGTCGCGGCGCTGGTGCAGCAGGGCCGCAGCGCTGCGCCGCGCCGGATCGACGTGCGGATCCCCCCGGCTCCCAAGCCGATGCAGGCGCGGAGCCTCCGCGGCTGACCCGCAGCGTTCCCCGTCAGCCTCACTGACATCGCCCCATCCCCGCGCGGCTACGACCGCTGTGCTTCGCCCAGCGTTCGGGCGACGTGCCACACCAGCGGCAGGTCATGCGCCTCGGTCGGCGTGAGCCACCGGAAGTCGTCGTGCTCCTCGACGCTCAAGCGGACCTTCGCCTCGACGTCCAGGAGGTGCAGCCGGTAGGTGATGGTGTGGAAGGTGAGGTCACGCCCGTTCGTGTCGGCGTTCTCGAAGCGGGTCACCTCGTCACCGACCGTCGTGCGCAGGCCTGCCTCCTCCCAGCACTCGCGAACCGCCGCCTCAGCAGGCGTCTCACCCGGTTCCACGGTGCCGCCCGGGACGTCCCAGAGCCCGCCGAGGTAGCGGCCGTCGCGGCGTCTCAGGAGAAGGTAGCTCTCGCCCCGCTGCACCAGCCCGTGCGCCACATAGCGGTCCCTGCCGAACTCGTTCATGAGGACATCTTCCCGGGAATGCCGGAAACGCTCGTCACGCGGCCCGGTCGGCTCCGCGGTTGTGCCGCTGCGGGCACCGGCGTGGCACTTCCTGGGACGCCAGCGCTGACCACGTACGCCATGTCAATGACCACGAAGCTGCGTGATCAGCGCCGCCAATTCGTCCTGGTTCAGCCTTGGCGGTGACCCCTGCGCCTTGACGCGCGTCAGGAACTCCTCAGGTGGCCTGGCTCCGTAGGTCTCAACGTAGTAGGCGAGGTCCTCGGGCCAGAGAAACTCCCCGTCCGTCAGCGTGTTGATCCGGCTGACCTCACCACGCTCCGGGGCGAAGAAGTCCGTCCCCAAAGAGGGGGTGACCACAAGCGGGAAGCCCGCCCGCAAGTACCTTGCCAAGGGCTTCCGCTCGGCTTCAGGCAACGGGACGGCGACTGCCTCGACGAGGTCCGGCCCGTCCGGCATTCCATGATCAAGTTGCCGGAAGTATCCGATGAACTTCACGGTGCCCCTCCGCTCGGCTCGTGCGTGACCCAGGCGCCATTTGGTCGCTTCCAGTCAAGTCCAACGGCCATCTCCCCATCCGGCCACATCCAGAGCTTGCTGGATGGGGCGACGACGTTGACACCCAATCGATCAGCCAGTTGTTGCGCAATCCCTGTGGGCGACGACCCGGTGAAACAGCTCAGCAGGCGTACCGGCCCTCCGTCATAGTCAGGCTGCTCCACGATGAGCTTCGCGAGCTTGTCGGCACCGAGCCGCTCAGCCTGCCCCTCTGTTCCGTGGACCTGGACCTGGAGCTCATTGCCATGAGCCGCGACGTCGTAGTGGCCGTCGAGCGGACGGACGTTGCGTGCATACGTTCCCAGCGGGTCGTGTTCGGCGAAGGAGATGATGGAGAGCTCGTACGGTGGGTTGGGGGCCTTGCGGAACAGCGCTGACGGGCGCAGCCGCGAGATGAGCCCGGCCCTGGCCGCGGCCGAACCGCCGCCGGTGACGGCGGCACCGATGGCGTTGCCTCCCAGGTGGCCGACCGCGCGGGCCGGGTTCGCCGCCCACGTGTCCCAGTCGACGACGGACTTGCCGAGCTCGGCCGGGTGCCGGGCAGCGTTGACGTAGCCCTTGGCCAGCTCCACCTGGTCGGCCATCCAACCCACCGGGTTGGCTGTGGCCCGCGGCAACGAGGTCCGCCACACGAGCGCACCGAAGTCGACGACCGACTCCCCGGCCCCGAACGCCACCTCTCGGTTCAGCTGGACGTCACGTGTCAGTGAACGCTCGGGCAGGCTCGGCTCCCGTGGCGCCAGGGCTGCGGCCCGGGCGAGCACCGCGGCCGCCCGCCGGCCGGACACGGCGACCATCTCGTGCGCCTCGGCGAGCAGTCGCCCAGCGCGGGCGCGACCCTCCGCACCGGGGTCCGCGCCCAGCGCCGGCATGCCCGCGAGCGCCGCCACGGCGCCGGCGTCCCCTGCCGAGGCGCGTCGTCGGACGACCTCGTGCGCGTCCACCCGGGCCGTCCACACGGCGGTGGCCACCCGGGCATCGTCGGCCACCATCGCGGCCAGGCGTGCCTGCTCTTGGGCCGCCTCCAACACGGCCGCGTGCTGCCTAACGGCCTGCGCCGCCGCGACAAACGCCTCGCCGCCGTGGCGCAGGGGTTCCGGCGCCATCCCGAGCACCGCCTGAGACGCCGTGGCGGCCGGCCCCTCCCAGCGATCCACCCCGATGGCGCTCAGGGTCTGGGCCCCTGCGGACAGGCCGGCGCCGATCACCCCCAGCTGAGCCGCCAGGCTCGCGACCCGGTCGGGGTCACCGGGCAGGGCCGCCACGGTCATCGCCCGGCACCTCGGTCCGCCAGGAAGCCCGTCGTCACGTCCCGCTCGACCGCGGCATAGGCGTCCGCCGCCCTGGCCAGCGCATCGGCCAGCATGTCCACGTCGCGCCCGACCAGCTCGATCCCCCACATCCACCGGTCGGCGAAGTCCTCGACCGCGGCCGCGAACACGGCGTCGCCCCCGTCCTGCGCCTTGCCCCGGATCGGCCCCCGGTGCCGGCGCAGCGCGGACATCTCATCCGCCGCCCGGCGCAGCATCGCTGCCGCCTCGCCCAGCTCGGCCGCCGACACGCTGACCCTCATCGATGCCTCCCCCTGGTCCCCACCGTGACGGCCATCGTGCCGAGTCCCCCAACACGCCCGCCGCCACTGTCCACAGCCCTCGGCCCGACTCACCGCAGACCACGGTTGGGGACGCCGCGGGGGGCCGGAGGACCGATGATGCTGGCATGGCAGCTTCCAGAGACAGCGTCGCGACGACCACCGCGGCCACACCGACCGCCGCGAGCGCGGTATCGGCTCAGCCGGTGCCGCCCCATGCGCGAGTCCCCGAAGGGCTGCAGGTGGCGGCCGGCTATGGGTGGCGCCTGATCGTGGTGGCTGCCGCGGTGTACCTGACGTTCGCGGCCGCGGCC
>DASSPC010000427.1:0-4102 GCA_035699865.1 Oryzihumus sp.
CGGTTCTCGTTCTCGAGGTGGCTGTGCACCTCGGCCTCGACCAGAGCGTCGGGCACCGGGATCTCGGTGTTGTCGAGCAGGTGCTCGAGGACCTTGTCGCGGGCCTGGACGCCCTGCTCGAACTTCTTGGCGCGCTCGGCCTGGGCCTGCACGTCGGCCTTGAGCTCCTCGAGGGTGTCGAACTCCGAGGCGAGCTGGGCGAAGTCGTCGTCGAGCTCGGGCAGGACCCGCTCCTTGACCGACTGCACGGTCACGGTGATCTCGGCGTCCTCACCCTCACGGTCGCCACCGGCGAGCGGGGCGGTGAAGGTCTTGGTCTCCTCGGCCTTCATGCCGACCAGGGCCTCGTCGAGCCCGTCGAGCATGTTGCCGGTGCCGATCTCGTAGGAGATGCCCTTGACCGCGTCGATCTCGTCCTCGCCGATGGTGGCGGTCAGGTCGATGGAGACGAAGTCACCGGTCTGGGCCTCGCGGTCGACACCGGTGAGGGTGCCGAAGCGCTGGCGCAGGGAGGTCAGGCGCTCCTCGACGTCCTCGTCGCTCGCCGCGACCTCGTCGACCTCGATGGCCAGGCCCTCGTAGTCGGGCAGGGTGATCTCGGGGCGGACGTCGACCTCGATGGTGAACTTCAGCTCCTGGCCGTCCTCGGCCGGGACCTCGGTCACGTCGAGCTCGGGCTGGCCGAGCGGGCGGACCTTGTTCTCCTCGACGGCCTGGCCGTAGAACTTCGGCAGGGCGTCGTTGACCGCCTCCTGGAGGACGGCGCCACGGCCGACGCGCTGGTCGATGATCCGGGCCGGGACCTTGCCCTGGCGGAAGCCGGGCACGGAGATCTGCGACGCGATCGTCTTGTAAGCCGCATCGAGGCTCGGCTTGAGCTCCTCGAAGGGGACCTCGACGGTCAGCTTGACCCGGGTCGGGTTGAGGGTCTTGACGGCACTCTTCACTGCGGGTTACTCCAAGGGTGTGGGCATCAGGAAGGCTCGGCCCGGAGCCGAGAGGACAGGCCATGGTATCCACACGCGCCGGATGGACCGAAACGCGCTGCGCCCGGGTCGCCACACGGTCCGGGTGCCCGGCCACCGGGCGTGGCCCGCGTCCGGGGCGACGGCACGGCATACCGGGGCTAGCGTCAGGCCATGAGCGATGCGGTGGACGAGTCCTTCGACGTGATCGTGATCGGCGCTGGCGCGGTGGGCGAGAACGCCGCCGACCGGGCCGGGCGCAGCGGCCTGAAGGTCATGGTCGTCGAGCGCCGGCTCGTCGGGGGCGAGTGCAGCTTCTATGCGTGCACCCCGACCAAGGCGATGCTGCGGCCGGTGCACGCCGCCCACGCGGCGCAGCGGGTGCGTGGCGTTGCCGGGGCCCACGTCGTCCCGGCCGAGGTGATGGCCCGGCGCGACTACTGGATCTCCGACCTCGACGACAGCGGCGCGGTGCGCTGGCTGGACTCGGCCGGCATCGCCCTGGTCCGGGGCACGGCACGGCTGGTCGGCGAGCGCCTCGTCGAGGTCGACGGCACGACGTACCGGGCGGGCGCCGCGGTCGTGGTGGCCACCGGCACCTCCCCCGCCGTGCCCGACCTGCCCGGCCTGCGCGACGCCAAGCCGTGGACCAACATCGAGGCCACGACGTCCTCGACGGTCCCCGAGCGCCTGGTCATCCTCGGCGGTGGCGTGGTCGCCTGCGAGACCGCGCAGATCTACTGCGCCCTCGGGTCACGGGTGACCCTGGTCGAGCGCGGCCCCCGGCTGCTCGGGCGCTCGGAGCCGTTCGCCTCCTCGCTCGTCGCGGCCGCCCTGGCGCGGGAGGGCGTCGACGTGCGGCTCGGGGTGTCCGTCACCGGGGTGTCGCGACCCGAGCCCGGCGGCGAGGTGACCGTCACGCTCTCGGACGGCACCACGGTCGCCGGTGACGAGGCCATGGCGGCGATGGGCCGCACGCCCAACACCGCCGACCTGGGGCTGGAGGTCGTCGGCGCCGAGGTCGACGAGTCCGGCTACGTCGTGGTCGACGACTCCCTGCGGGTCACCTCGGTGCCGGGCGACTGGCTGTATGCCGTCGGTGACGTCACCGGGCGCAACCTGCTGACCCACATGGGCAAGTACCAGGCCCGCGTGGCCGGCGACATCATCGCCGCGCGCGGCGCCGGCCGGCCCACCGACGGGCCGGGCATGCGCGCCTGGGCGGACCACCTCGGCGCGCCGCAGGTCGTGTTCACCGACCCAGAGGTGAGCTCGGTGGGCCTGACCGAGGCCGCCGCCCGCGACCGCGGCATGGACGTCCGGGTGGTCAACGTCAAGATGCGCGCGGCGTCCGGCGCGGGGCTGCAGGCGGACGAGTACGAGGGCTACGCCCAGATCGTGGTCGACGAGGGTCGCCGGGTGGTGGTCGGGGCGACGTTCGTGGGGCAGGACACCGCCGAGATGACCCACGCCGCCGGTATCGCGGTCGTCGGGGAGGTGCCGCTGGAGCGGCTGTGGCACGTGGTGCCCTCGTTCCCGACGATGAGCGAGATCTGGCTGCGGCTGCTCGAGCACTACGGCCTGTGAGGCGCGGGGCTCCCCCGGTGGCGCCCACCACCCGCGACCGACCTCGGCTCCCGGACGTCGGCCTCGCCCCAGTGGCCGAGGAGGGTGTCCGGCGGGTGAGGTCCCGCCGGGAGGTGCGCGGCCGGCATACCGCGGCTCAGCCGCGCAGCTCGGCCAGGAAGGTCTCGTAGCGGGCCTGGTCCTCGCCCTGCCAGGCGACACGGACGTCCTCGGGCAGTCGCTCGAGCAGCGACGTGGCCTGGGCCTCGGTCGCGGCGTCCAGGACGAGCCCGAGGACGAGCCAGGGTCGGTCACCGCCGAAGGCCGCGAAGGCCAGCGGGGTGATCTCGGCCCACTCCTCGACGCTGAGGTGGTCGGCGGCCAGGGGCAGGATCTCGCGCTCCTCGGTGCCGACGACGGCCTCGAGCTCGAACTGCAGGGTGAGCAGCGCGCCGACGAGGTGGCCACCCCACTGCGGGGTGGGCTCGGTGGAGAACTGCACCAGGGCGTGCTCGGCGCGGGTCAGCGTGCCGTCGAGGGCCTCGTGCCCGGCGACGGCCAGCGAGACCATCGCCTCGTCGGGGCACCGCTCGCGCAGCCGGGGCCACAGGGCCGCGTCCTCGGCCTCGTGGTGGGCGCGCAGGAAGGCCAGGACGTTGCCGTAGTAGCCGGCCACCGCCTCCTGCGCCTCTGGACGCTCGACCACGGCGCCGGCCACGAGGTCGGAGGCCGACTCGAGCGCGTCGCGGATGACCTGGTGGAGGGCAACTGCCTCGCTGGTGTCGGGCCGGGCGTCGGCAACCGTCTCGGACATGGGCACCCCTTGCAGCGTCGACGACCGAGCAGCCGGTGGTGTGCTGGTGTCGCCCCCCGCGTGTCTGCCCCGCCACCCGGGAGGGCCCCGGGCACTGGAAGCGTAGGACCGTGCCGGGGCGCGGCGTGGGCGTTTGGCGAAATCGCCTGTGGCGCAACGGGAAGGACAGGACAGGCAGGGTCGGGGTAGCCGGATTCGAACCGGCGGCCTTCCGCTCCCAAAGCGGACGCGCTACCAAGCTGCGCCATACCCCGTGTGCTGCGGCCGTGACCCCCACTCGACACCCCGTCACGGGGTCGGATTTCGGAACGTGCGACAGCGGGCATTAGGCTAACGCCCCGCAACACCGACCTCGACGGCGGTGTCGCGCGGGTGTAGCTCAATGGCAGAGCCCCAGCCTTCCAAGCTGGTCATGCGGGTTCGATTCCCGTCACCCGCTCCACACGAAAAGCCGCAGGTCACGGGTCCAAACCCGACCTGCGGCTTCTTCGTTGCGGGGGCCGATTTCAGCCCGCGTGCGATGAGCGTGCGATTAGGACGCGGACTCAAGGTCCCCAGCCCGCCCCGCGTGTCCTCGGTCAGGGTGCTGGTCGACGGCGTGCGACTGCCTCGCGACCAGATCGCTGAGAGCCGCCGCGATCTGCTTCGCCCGCTCATCGGTGGCGTGCTGGTAGACCAGAGCGGCGCGCATGCTGCCGTGCCCCATCCGGTGCATCAGCTCACGAGTCGAGGCGCCGGCCATGGCCGCCAGGTGGTT
>DASSPC010000428.1:0-5904 GCA_035699865.1 Oryzihumus sp.
CTCGTGGGCGATGGCCCGGTCCTCGGCGCTGGCCTCGGTGGTGCGCCACGGCGTGCCGGGGGCGGACGCCTCGCGGGCGAGGTGCCGGTCCTCCACCACCCGGTGCCGCACGACCGAGCGTGAGGTGTTGACCACGGACCGACGCAGGTAGGCCAGGGCCGCCTCGGGCTCACGCAGCTGCTGCCAGCGGGCGTGCATCGAGACGAACGCGTCCTGGACCGCCTCCTCGGCGACCTGCTGGTCGTGGACGAGCAGCCAGGCGAGGCGAACCAGGGAGGCCCAGTGCGCGGCGTACAGGTCGGTCAGTGCCGTCCCCGCCGCCCACCGCTGCGGCCCCGGGCCCGTCCGCTCTCCCCGTTCGGCCACGGTCAACGTTCTCACGCAACGAGGACGCGCAGCGCCTGAAATCGGTTGACGCGCCGATAGTCTCGATCGCATGACTGCTCAGGAGACCGCTGCGGACGACTGCCTGTTCTGCCGGATCATCCGCCGGGAGATCCCGGCCGACGTGGTGCTGGAGGACGAGCACACGCTCGCCTTCCGGGACATCTCGCCGCAGGCGCCGGTGCACGTGCTCGTCATCCCCAAGGTCCACCACCCCGACGCGGCGGCGCTCGCGGCCGCGGCGCCCGCGGCGCTCGTGGCGCTCCTGGAGGCCGTCGGGGCGGTCGCCGACCAGGAGGGGCTGTGGGAGGGCTACCGCACCGTCTTCAACACCGGTGCCCGTGCGCACCAGACGGTCTTCCACGCCCACGCCCACGTGCTCGGCGGCCGTGACATGGCGTGGCCGCCCGGCTGAGCCGGCACGTAGACTGAGGACACGATGACAGACGAGCCACAGCAGACCGACGCGGCGCAGGCGGGGGCGCCCTCCCACACGATCGTCATCCCGCGTGAAGTCTCCATGGTGTCCCTGCTGGGGCCCCGCGACGAGCTGCTGCGCACGATGGAGCGGGCCTTCCCGCACCTCGACGTGCACGTGCGGGGCAACGAGTTCCACCTGACCGGCAACCCGGCCGACGTGGCCCTGGTCGAACGGCTGATCGACGAGCTCCTCGTGGTCATCGGCGCCGGGCACCCGCTCAACCGGGACGCCGTGGAGCGGTCCATCGGCATGCTCCGGGCGCAGACCACCGAGCGGCCCGCCGACGTGCTGACGATGAACATCGTCTCCAACCGCGGCCGCACGATCCGGCCCAAGACGCTGAACCAGAAGCGCTACGTCGACGCGATCGACGAGCACACCATCGTCTTCGGCATCGGCCCGGCCGGCACCGGCAAGACCTACCTGGCGATGGCCAAGGCGGTGGCCGCGCTGCAGGCCAAGCAGGTCAACCGGATCATCCTGACCCGCCCGGCGGTCGAGGCCGGCGAGCGCCTGGGCTTCCTGCCCGGCACGCTCAACGACAAGATCGACCCCTACCTGCGCCCGCTGTACGACGCGCTGCACGACATGATCGACCCCGAGTCGATCCCGCGGCTCATGGCGGCCGGGACGATCGAGGTGGCCCCGCTGGCGTACATGCGCGGGCGCACCCTCAACGACGCGTTCATCATCCTCGACGAGGCGCAGAACACCTCGCCGGAGCAGATGAAGATGTTCCTGACCCGCCTCGGCTTCGGCGCCAAGATGGTCGTCACCGGCGACGTCACCCAGGTCGACCTGCCCGGCGGCACCCAGTCGGGCCTGCGGATCGTCCAGGACATCCTCGAGGGCGTCGACGACGTGCACTTCGCCCAGCTCACCAGCCACGACGTGGTGCGTCACCGCCTCGTCAGCGCCATCGTGGACGCCTACGGGCGCTGGGACGACCAGACCACCGGACCCGCCGGCAACCGCGCCGCGCGCCGAGCCAACGCCAAGGCGGTGACTGCTCCCCGTGAGCATCGACGTTCTCAATGAGACCGACTACGCGCTCGACGAGATGGAGCTCGTCGCGTGCGCGCGCTACGTCATGGAGCAGATGCGGGTCCACCCGCAGGCCGACCTGTGCCTGAAGCTCGTTGACGAGGCGGCGATGGAGGTCCTGCACGTGCAGTGGATGGACCTGCCCGGTCCCACTGACGTGATGAGCTTCCCGATGGACGAGCTGCGTCCCGGCCGCGACGGCCAGGAGCCCGAGGAGGGGGTGCTCGGCGACATCGTGCTGTGCCCGTCGGTCGCCGCCCGGCAGGCCCGCGAGGCCGGGCACGCGACCGAGGAGGAGCTGCTGCTGCTCACCACGCACGGCATCCTGCACCTGCTCGGCTACGACCACGCCGAGCCGGAGGAGGAGCGCGAGATGTTCGAGCTCCAGCGTCAGCTGCTCCTGACGTTCCTGGCCACGCGCGGTCGCGCCGGCGCCTGAGTCGCGGTCCGCCATGGTCCTCCAGCTCGTCCTGGCGGCGCTCGCGAGCATCATCGTCGCGTTCCTGCTCGCCGCCGCCGAGTCCTCGATCTCCCGCCTCTCGCGCGTCCGTGCGGCGGAGCTGCAGGAGGAGGGACGGCGCGGCTCGGCCGCGCTCGCCCTCATCGTCGGCGACAGCGCGGCATACATCTCGGTGGCGACGTTCGTCCGCGTGGTCGCGGAGGCGGCCGTCGCGGTGATGATCACCCTCGCAGTCGTGGGGACGGTCCACGTGTTCTGGACCGCCCTGCTGGTCAGCATCGGGGTCATGGCGGTCGTGTCCTTCGTCGTGGTGGGCGTCTCGCCGCGCACCCTCGGCCGCCAGCACGCCGACCGGATCGCGCTGCTCGCCGCGCCGACGCTGGTGTGGCTGCGCCGGGTGCTCGGGCCGGTGGCCCGCCTGCTCGTGGCCCTGGGCAACGCCGTCACGCCGGGCCACGGCTTCCGGGACGGCCCGTTCGAGTCCGAGGCCGAGCTGCGCGACCTGGTCGACCTGGCCGGGGAGTCGGCGCTGATCGAGGCCGACGAGCGGGAGATGATCCACTCCGTCTTCGAGCTCGGGGACACCCTCGTGCGCGAGGTCATGGTGCCCCGCCCGGACATGGTCGCCATCGAGGCGGACAAGACGCTGCAGAAGGCCATGTCGCTGTTCCTGCGCAGCGGGTTCTCCCGGATCCCGGTGGTGGGGGCCGGCCCCGACGACGTGCTCGGGATGCTCTACTTCAAGGACGTCGTGCGCCGCGTCAACGCCTCGCCGGAGGCGGCCGCCCAGCCGGTGCAGCACGCCATGCGGCCCGCGCAGTTCGTGCCCGAGAGCAAGCCGGTCGACGACCTGCTGCGCGAGATGCAGCGCGACCAGAGCCACGTGGCGATCGTGGTGGACGAGTACGGCGGCACCGCCGGCCTGGTCACCATCGAGGACGTGATCGAGGAGATCGTCGGCGAGATCGCCGACGAGTACGACCGCGAGTCCCCCGGCGTGGAGCCGCTGCCGGACGGCTCGGTGCGCGTGCCGGCGACGATGCACGTCGACGACCTCGCCGAGCTGTTCGACGTCAGCATCGAGGAGGAGGAGGTCGACACCGTCGGCGGCCTGCTCGGCAAGACCATCGGGCGCGTCCCGATCGCCGGGTCCCACGCCGAGGTGGCGGGGCTGTCCCTCACCGCCGAGCGCATGGGGGGACGCCGCCACCGGGTCGCGACGGTGGTCGTGCGACCCTTGAGCGCGACCCAGCAGGACGACAACAGCACTGCCGGTATGCCGGTCGCGGCGGCGGAGAGCCAGGAGGAAGCCTCGTGACACAGGAGTTCAGGGCAGGGTTCGCCTGCCTGGTGGGCCGGCCCAACGCCGGCAAGTCGACGCTGACCAACGCCCTGGTGGGGCAGAAGGTCGCGATCACCTCCAGCAAGCCGCAGACCACGCGTCACACCATCCGCGGGGTGCTCACCACCGACGCGGCGCAGCTGATCCTCGTGGACACCCCGGGGCTGCACAAGCCGCGCACGCTGCTGGGCGAGCGGCTGAACAACCTGGTCCGCGAGACGCTGCTCGAGGTCGACGTCATCGGCTTCTGCCTGCCCGCCGACCAGAAGATCGGCCCCGGCGACACCTTCATCGCCCGGGAGCTGGCCGAGCTCCGGGCGGCCAGGCGCAAGCGACCCATCGTGGCGATCGCGACCAAGACCGACCTGGTCGACCGGCAGCGCCTGGCCGAGCACCTCATCGCCATCGACCAGCTGGGGGAGTGGGACGCGATCATCCCCTGCTCGGCGACCCGGGGTGACCAGGTCGCCGAGGTCGGCGAGCTGCTCTCCTCCTACCTGCCGGTCTCGCCACAGCTCTACCCCGACGGGGTCCTGACCGACGAGCCCGAGGCGGTCATGATCGCCGAGCTGGTGCGTGAGGCGGCCCTGGAGGGCGTCCGCGACGAGCTGCCGCACAGCCTCGCCGTCGTGGTCGAGGAGATGCTGCCCCGCGAGGGACGCCCGGCCGACAACCCGCTGCTGGACGTCCGCGTGCACGTCTTCGTGGAGCGGCCCAGCCAGAAGGCGATCATCATCGGCAAGGGCGGCTCCCGCCTGCGCGAGGTCGGCACGAACGCCCGCCGTGGCATCGAGGCGCTGCTCGGCCAGCGGGTCCACCTCGACCTGCACGTCAAGGTCGCCAAGGACTGGCAGCGCGACCCCAAGCAGCTCCAGCGCCTGGGCTTCTGACGCGTCGCGACCTGGTGGGTGCAGCTGCGTGGCCGGACTCCGGCCTGACCGGCAGGGGGTCGCCGCCCGTTCTTGATCGGGTCCAGACGGTGGGCCAGACTCGGAGGGTGCCGACGACGCCGGACTTCGAGGGCCTGCTGCGGCAGGCCACCCTGCGCGTGACGCGGCCACGGGTGGCCGTGCTGACCGCCGTGCACGCCCACCCGCACGCCGACACCGACTCGATCATCGGGGTGGTGCGGCAGGATCTGGGAGCGGTCTCCCACCAGGCGGTCTACGACGTGCTCCGCGCGCTGACGGCCGCGGGGCTGGTGCGGCGCCTCCAGCCGAAGGACTCCGTCGCGCGCTACGAGGCGCGGGTCGGGGACAACCACCACCACGCCGTCTGCCGCTCGTGCGGAGCCATCGCCGACGTCGACTGCGTGGTCGGCCACGCCCCCTGCCTGATGCCCGACGGCGCCCCCTTCGAGGTCGACGAGGCCGAGGTGATCTTCTGGGGGTGGTGCCCGGCGTGTGCCGGGACGGCTCCCGACACGGCCGACGGGACACCGAGCCCACAGACCGGTCCCGGACAGGGGAGCACCGCGGCCCCGGACCCGGGACAGCTCAGCTGATGAGCGACAGCCCACCGCACGAAGAGCCAGACAGGAGAACGAGCGACGTGACCGAGCACGGCAGCGACAGCGAGAACCCAGTCATCCCCGCACCGACCCCCGAGACGACGGGTCGGCCCCGCAGCAACCGCGACTGGTGGCCCAACCAGCTGAACCTGCAGGTCCTGCACCAGCACTCACCCCGGTCCAACCCGATGGGTGAGGACTTCAGCTATGCCGAGGCGTTCCAGACCCTCGACGTCGAGGCGCTCAAGCGCGACATCGTCGAGGTGATGACCACCTCGCAGGACTGGTGGCCGGCCGACTACGGCCACTACGGCCCCCTGTTCATCCGGATGAGCTGGCACTCCGCCGGCACCTACCGCATCGAGGACGGACGTGGCGGCGGCGGCGCCGGCGCCCAGCGGTTCGCCCCGCTGAACAGCTGGCCCGACAACGCCAACCTGGACAAGGCCCGCCGCCTGCTGTGGCCGGTCAAGCAGAAGTACGGCCGCGCGATCTCCTGGGCCGACCTGCTGGTCCTCGCGGGCAACGTCGCCCTCGAGTCGATGGGCTTCAAGACCTTCGGCTTCGGCTTCGGCCGTGAGGACATCTGGGAGCCCGAGGAGGTCTTCTGGGGCACCGAGGACACCTGGCTGGGTGACGAGCGCTACAGCGGCGACCGCGAGCTGGCCAACCCGCTCGGCGCG
>DASSPC010000429.1:0-3373 GCA_035699865.1 Oryzihumus sp.
CGTCTTCGAGCTGGCCTTCGAGCACGACCTGCACGGCGATGAGGACCTCATCACCCGGGGCGTCGACCTCGTGACCGGCTACCTCGAACGATTCGCGGCGTGAGGCCGGGGCGCCGCTGACGCGTGTCGGCAGCCTCGGGCGAGCTGGCCGGTGGGACGGCCCGTGCCGGCGTCGCTCAGGGCAGCAGGTGTGCCGCCGCCTTGGCCCGCAGGACGCGCAGCGCGGCGGCGTCGACCTCGGCGCGGAACGCCTGATCGGCCACCGCCCGGGCCAGGACCGCCCGTTGCATCGCCGCCACCGGCCGCGCGTCCACGACGAGCACCATGTCACCGCCAGCCGCGATGAAAGAAACCGCTCTGGTGGCCGGGCTCCAGCGGGCAACCTGCCGGGCGTTGGCCAGGTCGTCGGAGATGACCACCCCGCCGAAGCCGAGGTCGTGCCGCAGCATCCCGCGGATGACGATCGGGGAGAACGCCGCCGGGTGAGCCGGGTCGATCCGCGAGTAGGTCGCCGTCGACAGCATCACGAACGGCGCGCCGGCGCGCACCGCGGCCGCGAACGGCGCGAGGAACGGGTCGTGCCGGGTGGTCACGTCGTCGACGACATACGAGCTCGTGTCGGTGTTCTGGTGGACGCGCCCCAGGCCCGGGAAGTGCTTGACCGCCACCCCCACCCCGGCCGCGCGCATCCCGGCGGCGAAGGCCAGGCCATGGCTCGTCACGGTGGAGGCGGTGTAGCCGAACTCCCGGTGGAAGGCCCCGATCGGCGGGTTGGCGCGTGCCGCCGCAGCACCCGGCACCACGTCGAGCACCGGCGCGAGGTCGAGGTTGACGCCGCCGGCGCGCAGCTGGCGGCCCCAGCTGTCGGCGAGCGACTGCAGCCGCGACGAGGCCAGCGACCCCTGTGACAGGGCACTGGGCATGGCCGAGAACCCCCGCCCCTGCAGCACCTGCACCAGGCCCCCCTCCTGGTCGGTGGCCACGAACATGCCGACGCCGCCGGCGCTCGCGCTGGCCCGCAGTGCCCGCGCGGTCCGCAGCGCCGCCGCGGTGCCGCCGTAGCTGCGGCCGGTCACCATGACGTTGCCGATGTGATAGCCCCTGACGGCCGCCAGCGTCGCCGGACTCGCCGCGCTGGCGGGCGAACCGACCATGAACAGCTGGCCGACCCGTTGCGCCAGGGTCAGCCGGGCCAGCACCGCCGCGGCCGGGTCGGCCGCACGGGTCGGGGTCGGGGTCGTGGCCGTCGGTGACGACGGGGCCGCAGAGCGAGAGGGGTTGCCCGGCACTTCGGTGGACTCCGGGCCAGAGCCGGAGGACGGTGCCGTCGACGTCGACGTCGACGCCGCGCTGGTGAACGACCGGCGAGGCGGCTCGGTGGAGCACCCACCCGAGGCCGCGGCGCCGACGAGCGCCGCGGTGGCGACGGCCGCGATCACGTGCTGACGGAAGGGCATCTGCCCCATCTTCTCCCCCCTGTTGCTTTGCTGCGCAGCGGCAGCCTTACCCCTGATGACGCCGCAGTCAGCGCCGCCGTTGGCGCGAGGTCCACTCGCGCATCCGGCGAGGGTAGCCCGTCTGGTGGACGTCGTAGACCGGGATGCCCAGGGCCCGGGCGAACTCGAACGCCGCCTGCTTCGACGGCACCGCGCGCCGGGTCCACTCCCCGTCGTGGGCCACGAGCACCATCGTCGTGGCGGTCATGTTCGTCGCCGGCTCCACGTAGGCCTCGACGCCCCGGTGGCTTCCGGCGAACTCGGCGAGGTAGGCCCGCACGGTGCCCGAGTCGATCGACATGTCGGGGCCGTCGGCTCGACCGCCGGACCGCCCGCGCCGGCCACGCAGCCGGTCCCACCAACCCATGGGCCGAGCGTATGTCGGACCATCGCGGCCGTCCGCGCATTTGGCGTGATTCCGCGCGCGTCACGATTCCGCAAAACGGATGACCTCCGGCCCGCGCGGTGCCACGCTCCCAGCGTGCCCGTCCGACGCCTGCCCCGCTGGAGCGCCCCGGTGGCCGTCGCGGTGTCGGTCCTGGCGCTGGGCTCCGGCCTGGCGGCCCGCACCGGCGAGCACGCGGCGCCGTCCGGTTCGGTCGGGTCCCCGACGGCCTCGTCCGGCAGTGCCGCGGCGCTCCCCTCCACGGGCTCACTGTCACCTGCCGCCGCCCCGTTGAGCACCCTGACCCCGGCGAGCGCACCGCTGGCTGCGGGGCCGGGCCACCTGACGGCCGGCCGCCACGTGAGCGGTTGGCCGCTGTCGCCCGCATGCACCTCCCCCGGGCCCAACCCGGGCGCCGCGCACACCCCCGCGCACGACGACTTCGCGCCGCTGCGCGAGCTCGGCGCGGGCCTCCACGTGCGCCGCGCCTACATCGTCCGCGGCGAGGACCTCGTCCCCGCCGACGGGCTGACCGGCGTCCGCGCGTGCGACGCCGCCGTGTGGCGCGTCGTGCAGGCCGGCACCCCGAGCTGGCTGCACGGCCGGGTCGCCGAGCTGCTGCTGTTCGACGGTGACGACGGCGGCGACCAGGGTCAGCTGCTCGGTGAGGTCGAGCCCGGCGGCCACGACCCGTCGCACTGGCGCCTGGACCTGCGCCTCGACGCCACGGGCCCCGACGAGCTGCTCGTCACGATCGCCCACGAGATCGGCCACCTCATCAGCCTCGACCGCAGCGAGGTCAGCGCACCCGCGTCGGACCAGTGCCCCACCTACGACACCCTGACCGGCTGCCTGCGCCCCGGGGCCCTGCTGACCCGCTTCACCGACCAGACCTGGTCCGACGCCACCTACGACGCGTGGTGGCGGGCCGATGGGGTGAAGGACGAGGCGCAGCGCCAACGCCAGCTGGACCGGTTCTACGCCACCCACCGCGCGCAGTTCGTCACCTGGTACGCCGCCACCTCACCCGAGGAGGACCTGGCCGAGACGTTCGCCTACTGGTGCGTCCACGGCCCCACCGGCGGGCCGGTGGGCGGTGGCCAGGCCAAGCTCGCCTGGCTGCAACGCGACCCGGGTCTGCGCCTCACCGCGGGGCCGGGCTGCGAGGCCTTGCAGGCGCTGCGGCCATAAGGGGGCCCGCGGCGCGCCGCGGGCAGGCGCGCCACGCCGCCTGGCACGCGGCATACCTGCGTGAGACTCCCGGGTGAAGAAGTGACAAGATGCACCCTGACGTCCCCGCCGCCGCCGGTATGCCGCGTGACGGGCTCCGGGGGCAGGACCAGTCAGCGCAGAACGCAAGGGAGCGTCAGCGATATGTCGGCAGGTGCCGAGAACTTCGACATCGTCATCCTCGGCGGCGGCAGCGGCGGCTACGCCTGCGCGCTCCGGGCCGCGGAGCTCGGCCTGTCGGTGGCCCTGGTGGAGAAGGGCA
>DASSPC010000430.1:0-3845 GCA_035699865.1 Oryzihumus sp.
GCGGTGGAGCAGCGGCAGACCGACGTGCTCGGCGAGGTCATGGCCGCGCTGGAGCAGGCCCGCCGGATGGGGCTGAAGGAGACCGAGGACTCCTGGGCGCTGCAGAGCGCGCTGGTGGAGGACCTGGCCGAGCACTGGGACGAGCCGGACAACGGCTTGTGGGAGATCCGCGGGCCGCGGCGGCAGTTCACCCACTCCCGGGTCATGGTGTGGGCGGCCTTCGACGCCGCGGTGTCGGCGGTGGAGAAGCACGGCCTGTCCGGCCCGGTGGACCAGTGGCGCACCATCCGCGACGAGGTGCGCCGCGAGGTGCTGGAGCGCGGCTTCGACGCCGAGCGCGGCACCTTCGTGCAGCACTACGACACCCGCGAGGTCGACGCCTCCCTGCTGCTGATCCCCGCCGTCGGCTTCCTGCCCGGCGACGACCCACGCGTGCTGGGCACGATCCGGGCCGTCGAGGAGGACCTGCTGCACGAGGGCCTGGTCCTGCGGTACCGCACGCAGAGCGGCGTCGACGGCCTCAGCGGGGACGAGCACCCCTTCCTGGCCTGCTCCTTCTGGCTGGTCTCCGCCTACGCCCTCGCCGGCCGCCGGGCCGAGGCCGAGGCGCTGATGGACCGCCTGGTCGGCCTGGCCAACGACCTGGGCCTGCTCGCCGAGGAGTACGACCCGGTCCGCGAGCGCATGGTCGGCAACTTCCCGCAGGCCTTCTCGCACCTGGCGCTCATCGGCGCGGCGATGACCCTGCGCGACGGCTCGCCGGAACGCGCGCGGCCCTTCGCCGGCAGCTAGGTTGGGCGCCATGGCTGCCACCTCGCACCTGGCCGACAACCTCGCGCTGCTCGAGGTCGAGACCGCGGCCCTGCTGCGCACCGCCTCCGCCCTGGACGAGGCCTCGGTGCGCGGGGGCAGCCTGTGCGAGGGGTGGACCCGGGCGCACGTGCTGTCGCACATCGCCCGCAACGCCGACGCCCTGGGCAACCTCGTGCACTGGGCCGTGACCGGGGAGCCGACCCCGATGTACGCCTCCCCCGAGGTCCGCGACGCCGACATCGAGGACGGCGCGCGGCGGCCGCTGAGCGCGATCCTGGCCGACCTCGAGGCGTCGGCGGCCCGCTTCGCCTCCGCCGCGCCGGGGCTGGCCGGCGAGCCGGAGGTGGCCGAGGTGGAGATGCGGGGCGGGGTGCGTGTCAGCGGCGGGTCCCTGCCGACCCTTCGGCTGCGCGAGGTCGTGTTCCACCACGTCGACCTCGACGCCGGCTACGGCTTCGCCGACGCCGACCCCGGGTTCGTGCGCCGGTCGGTCGACCACGCCGTCGGCCGGTTGCAGGCCCCGGACCTGTCCCTGACGCTGCGCTCCCACGAGGGCGGTGAGTGGGTCATCGGCGGCGGCGAGCAGGAGGTCACCGGCACCGACGCCGAGCTGCTGACATGGCTGGCGCGGGGCGTGGACCTGGGCCTGTCCAGCGACCGCCCGGTCCCCGCCCCGCCGTCCTGGGGCTGACGCGGCGGGAGCAGCGGCGGGCACACGGCGGGTCAGCCGCTGCGGCGCGCCATCGGTGCGGGGCCACCGCCTCCGGTCCCGCCACCCGTGGGCTCCTCGTCGAGGCCGCCCCGTCGGGCCAGCGCGACGGCGGTGAGCGCCGAGTGCACCTCGAGCTTGTGCAGGATGCTCTGGACATGGGTCCGGACGGTGTTCGGTGACACCTGCAGCAGCTCCCCGATCTGCTTGCGGGCCATCCCCTGCATGAGGCATCGCAGGACCTCCCGCTCGCGCGGCGTGAGCCGTTCCACCGCCTCACCCTCCGCGGACAGCTCCCGTCCCCCGCCGGCCAGCCCGTTGAGCATGCGCTGGAGCATCGCCGCGGGCACGTGCGTCTCGCCGCGGGCGGCCCCCCGCAGGGCCGAGACCAGGCCCTCGATCTCCCCGTCCTTGGTGACCCAGCCCCGCGCCCCGACCTGGACCGCCTCCAGCATCCGGCTGGTGTCACGGGCCCCCGTCACGACCACCAGCGCGGTCTCGGGGTACTGCGCCGCGATCCTGCGCCCCAGCTCGAGCCCGTCCTCACCCGCGAGGTCGAGGTCGAGGGTCACCACGTCGACGGGGTGCTCCTGCAACACGCGCAGCGCCTGGTCAGCGGTCGACGCCGTCCCCACCGGTTCGAAGTCCGGCTGCGACCCGAGGAACTGGGCCAGCGCCTCTGCGAACACCGGGTGGTCGTCGACCACGAGCACCCTGATTGTCTGTGCGGCCATGGTGTACAGCCTGTGGGAGTCGGCATCTGCGCAGATCGGGCGAAGGAGGGACCGTCACCTCATGCAGATGCACGGGGGGACGGCCTCAGCGCATCCGCGGAGGCCACATCTCCGGCGTGCCGTGGGCGGTCATCAGGGCCGCGACCTGCAGTCGCGAGTGCACCCCGAGCTTGGCGAGCAGGTTCTGCACGTGGGTGCGGGCGGTGCTGCGGCGCACCCCGAGGCTCTCGGCCATCTCGTCGGTGGACTGGCCGTCCATGATGCAGCGCATGACCTCCCACTCACGGTCGGTCAGGAACTTCAGCACCCACAGCGGGTCGTCCACCGCCGGGCGGGGCCGCAGGGCCTGCTGCAGCAGCACCGGGTCCACCGCCGTCTGACCGCGCCGGGCCTGCTCGAGCGCGCCGACGATGTCGGCCACCGGGCGGTCCTTGCCGATGAAGCCGTGCGCGCCCTGGGCAATCGCCTCGGCCACCACGCTGTGGTCCGCGGAGGCGGACAGGATGACGATCTTGGCGGTCGGACAGGCCTGCCGCAGGTCGCTGATCGACCCGAGGGCGGTCCCGTCGGGGAAGTTCAGGTCCAGCAGGACGGCGTCTGGCTGGTGCTCGCGCACCGCGGCCACCGCATCGGTGGTGTTGACCGCCATGGCCAGCACCTCCTGGCCGCTCTCCCCCAGGGCGAGGCTCAGCGCCTCGAGCAGCAGCCTGTGGTCATCGCAGACGACGAGACGCACGACACATCACCGGACCAATCTTTCAGGAAGCAGCCGCAGCAGGAGCGACAGCGGGCAGCGTGATCCGGGCGACGGCGCCACGGGACTCACCGGGAACGAGCTCGAAGCGCCCGCCGCAGGAGGCGACGAGGGCACGGGTGATGGTGAGGCCGAGCGAGGTCCGCGAGGCGACGTGCCCGAGCCCGGGCCCGTCGTCACTCACGGTCACCGTCACGACCCCGAGGGACTGCTGCACCGAGACGAGGACGTGACCGCCCTCGCCGGCGGCGCGCACGGCGTTGTCGACCAGGCAGCCGATGGCCCGGCTCAGCGCAACCGGCTTGGCCAGCACGATCGCCGTGTCGTCGTGGGCGCACCGGACCTCGCCGGCCGCCGTGGGCTGGGCACGCACGGCGCACATCTCGGCCAGGTGCCCGGCGTCGACGTACTCGGCCAGGTCGGACTTGGCCCCGACGAGGACCTCGTCGACCATCTCGGCCAGCCAGGCGGCCTGTTCGAGGATGCCTTCCAGGCGTCGGCGGACGTCGCCGCCGTCGGAGGCCGCCAGCAGGCGGATGGCGGCGAGCGGCTGTCGCAGGTCGTGGCACAGGGCTCTGATCGTGTCGACGTCAGACCCCTGCGCCAGTGGCGCCCGCGAGGGGTCGTGCACCACAGCTGTTGTCATCTCAGCACCTCAACCCAGGTCTTGGGGGAGGGACCGGTCACGGCCGTGCGGGCGTGTCCGGAGCCCTTACCTACGCCAAGTTAGGTGCCTCCGTGGAGGACGGGCCATAGTCAATCGTGACTATTGGCGGGCGAAACTTTTGCCGGAGACAGATCAGGCATTTGCCAAGATGTGCGTATGGCTTACACC
>DASSPC010000431.1:0-6202 GCA_035699865.1 Oryzihumus sp.
GAGCGGTCCGACGGGCTTCTACCTGTCGGACGAGGCTGTCGACTGGATCGAAGAGGTCGCCAACGGCGAGGCCCCCGAGCCCCGACGCGACAGGTGAGTCAACCGGACAGACCTTCCGCGTCTGCCGCGATCCGCGTGGTCATGTCGACGAGGGTGCATCCGAGCGGAGGTGTTCTTTGAAGAATGCCGTGATACGCCGACGAGCATCCAGGGTGGCCGCGTGGTCGTACCTGGTGCCCGACACGCGGGCGAGGAAGCGCAGGAACAGGGTCTGGTCCTCGGGTGCATGGTCGTTCATGAATCCGTGGCCGACTCCTGGATACATCTTCACGTCGTGCGGCACGTCGAACTCGGTCAGCAACTCGTCCAGCCGCTGACCGGCCCGGGCGCCCAACGGGGACTTGTCTGCAGTGCCGAAGCTCCCGACCACCGGGCAGGCCCGTGGCAACCAGTCCCTGGCGTCAGAAGGGCATCCGCCGTAGTTCACCGCCGAGGCGTCGAACCCGTGGCCCTCGGCCAGCGCGATGGCGTACCCCCCACCCATGCAGAAGCCGACCACCCCCACGACCCCCGTGCAGTCGTCCTGGTTTCGTAGCCAGTGCCGCGCCGCCTCGATGTCGTCGAAGGTGCGACCACGGCGCGGACCGAGGTCGCGCATGATCGTGCGAAGGCAGCGCAACCGGCTGCCCCAGTAGTACAGGTCAGGTGCGATCGCCACAAAGCCTTCTCCGGCAAGCCAGTCCGCGTGCTGACGTAAGTCTTGACTCATGCCGGTGAAGTCGTGGATAACGACGACGCCTGGCCATGGCGGCGCCGTCGTGGGCACCGCCGCATACGACGGCATCAGGCCGTGAGGAGTCTCGATCTCGACCAGCGGCTCCGTCTCCATGGCTCAGTGTCGGCGGTGACGGTGTGCGCCGACTAGAGGGCGGACGCAAATGGAGGGCGGGGCCCCGGGACCCACTTCCATTGAGGAGCGATTCGCACGGTCATGCCGCATTCCGTGTTCTAGGTGTCGCGCATCAGTTGGCGGACGAGTGTCGCGCATCAGTCGACGGAGGACATCGTGAGGCACTCCGAGCCGTTACGACTTTCCGTACTGGCTCAAGCGCGCGGCTCCGCCGCGCGACCCGGCCCGGCCACGCCCTCCGCGCTTCGCCGGTGGGACCCCGCACTGCGGGCGGCGCTTCGCGCCGTCCTCGCGCACCCCACCGCTACGCGCTCACGGGCTAGCCGGGCCAGGACACAGCAACGAGGCGGGGCGCTCCGGTCCATTCGGAATGCCCCGCCTCAGCTGCTGCTCTTCTCACCGTCTCAGGCGCTGGCGACGACGGACGCCCGCACGCGGCCGGCTACCCGAAGCTCCAGCTGCACCGACCTTGCCGGGCTGGCTGCTCAACCCCGTTGGACCCACCCTCCGTACCCGCATCGCAGCGGGTCACCCGCCGGCCACGAGGCTTTGAGGTCACTGCGCAAACCCGCGTGGCTGCCGACACCGACTCTCCGTGACAGGCGGCCAGGCGCACGAAAAGTGCCGTCCCCGCCTTCACATCTCAGAGTGCCGGCGGGGACGGCCAGGCCACGAAAGCAGGGGGGCTTCGCGACCACGGAGCACGATACTGACGCAAGGCAACTGACAGACAGACGTAAAGAACACTCCCAGCCAATCGACAGGCGCCACCGACCGAACGGGTCCTCTTCCGCAGCCCCATCACCGCCCTGTTCGACCACCGCCAAGGCGCCCTCCCCGATCATCTGCGTGCCGCATGACAGCAGCCGGCCAAGGAGGACGCCCACACCGATCGTGCTGGCAGCAAGACCAAATGTGAATTCGACATTCTCCGTATTCCTGCCCGGCCACATCCACGCTCGGCGGCGTACACACGCTCGTCATGGAAAAGACCTGGGCGGCCAGCGTCTCCTGCCACTCGCCATGGCGAGTCCTCGTCTGTCGGGTTGACAAGCAGTCGCCTAGGAGTCGTCCGGGAAACCGCGCTCAGTGCACCGGGAAGAGACGACAGAAGAGACGTCGCACCCCACTGACCACCGAGCAACCACCACCAGAGACGGCTCGCTGAGCACGAAATCGGGCCGGGCGAGCCGTCGCCCGCAGGGCCAACGCGTCTTCCGCGGATTGCGGGTCCGGAGCGGCCGGGCCGGAGGCACACTGGGCGATGAGCCGCAGTGTCCGAACGATGCGGGCGTAGAGGGGATTGGCTGAGATGGCGAACAAGTTCCCAACGAGGAACCTGCGTGACCTGCTCCTTGTCCTCTTCTTCGGCCCCGTCGGGCTCGTCACCGCGTCCCTCACGTTCCACGCCGGGCGGCAGGCCAAAGTCAGCCGAAGCCAGGCAACGGTCAACGTGATCATCGTGCTCGCCGGTGCTTGGGTCACTTGGGTCCTCATCACGGTCCTCTTCGGGCACAAGGTCGTCCGAAGCTTCTGACCTGCGCGCCGTCCCTGGCCGGATTTTGGCCGTACGTCCCGTAGAAGCGGCCGACGCCATGACCGCGAAACCGTTGCGATCACACGGTTCACGCCGCTGACGCCATGGCCGAAAGCGGCTGGCGGTGCCTCGTAATGAATAGGTCAAGGGTCCCTTAGGCGGCTCCACCCCAGAAACGCCCTCCCCGCGAGGGCGTTTCTGCTGTGTTCTGACGGCCCTGTGCGGCTTTACTGGTCAGGCCTTGTTGAAGATGTTCCTGGCCCAGAGGTAGGAGACGGCGGCGATGCCGACACACCAGGCGGTGGCGATGGCGGCGGAGGTGCCGATCGAGGTGCCGAGGAGGAGGCCGCGGACGGTCTCCATGATCGAGGTGAAGGGCTGGTACTCAGCGAACCAACGCAGGACGGTGGGCATGGAGTCCGTGGGGACGAACCCGCTGCCGAGGAAGGGCAGCAGGATGAGCGGCATCGGGGCGTTGCCGGCGGCCTCAGGGGTGGGCGACTTCAAGCCGAGGGCCACCGACAGCCAGGTGGTGGCCACCGCGAACAGGGTGAGCATCCCGGCGGTGGCGAGCCACTCGACGACGGTGGCGTTCGGGCGGAAGCCGATCGCCAGGGCCACGCCGATGAGGACGGCCATGCTGAGGACCTGCTGGATGACGCTGCCGACGACGTGGCCGGTCAGCACCGAGGCCCGCGAGATCCGCATCGTGCGGAACCGGACGATGATGCCCTCGGTCATGTCGGTGGCGACCATGACGGCGGTTCCGGTCGCGGCCATGGCGGCCGTCATGAGCAGGACGCCGGGGACGACGTAGTTGACGTAGGCGTGGCGGCCGTCGCCGGACCCGCCGCCCAGTCCGGCGCCGAGCGTTCCGCCGAGGACGTAGACGAACAGCAGCAGGATGATGATCGGCGTGATGACCAGCTGCACCGTCATGGACGGGTAGCGGAGCAGGCGCTTGAGCTGGCGGCGGACCATGGTGGAGGAGTCGCGCGCGGCCAGGGTCATGGTGCTCATCGGGAGGTCTCCTTCTGGCGGCCGGTGAGGGTGAGGAACACGTCGTCGAGGTCGGGGGTGTGGACGCTCATGGCGTCGATGTCGATCGAGCGGTCGTCCAGGAGGGTGAGCAGCTCGCGGACCGCGCGGACCCCGCCGTCGCTCGGCACCTGCAGGGTGAGCGCCTGGGCGTCGGCGACCCCTGAGCCGAGGAGGTTGCGGGCAGCGTCGAGCACGTGGGTGTCGGCGAAGGTGAGCTCGATGTGACCGCCGGGGATGCGCCGCTTGAGCTCGTCGGCGGTGCCCTCGGCGATGAGCCGGCCGTGGTCCAGGAGGGCGATGCAGTCCGCGAGCTCGTCGGCCTCCTCCAGGTACTGGGTGGTGAGGAAGATGGAGACGCCGCTCGAGACGAGCTCACGCACGATCTGCCACATGGAGCGACGGCTGCGCGGGTCGAGGCCGGTGGTGGGTTCGTCCAGGAAGACCAGGCGGGGGTCGCCGACCAGGGTCATCGCCAGGTCGAGCCGGCGCTGCATGCCGCCGGAGTAGGTTCCGGCCGGCTTGCGCGCCGCTTCGACCAGGTCGAAACGGTCGAGGAGCTCGGCGGCCTTGCGCTTGCCTTCCGTGCGGGACAGGTGCTTGAGGTCGGCCATGAGAAGCAGGTTCTCCTCGCCGGTGAGCAGCTTGTCGACGGCCGAGTACTGGCCGGTGACGCCGATCGCGCCGCGCACGTCGTCCGGCCTGCTGGCCAGGTCATGGCCGGCGACCTGGACGGTGCCGCCGTCGGCCGGGATCAGGGTGGACAGGATCTGGACGGTGGTGGTCTTGCCGGCACCGTTCGGGCCGAGCAGGGAGAGGACCGTTCCTTCGGGTACGGCCAGGTCGACGCCGTCGAGCACGACCTTGTCGCCGTAGGACTTGCGCAGCGCGTTCGCCGCGATGGCCAGGTTTGTCACGATGCTGCTCCTCAGAGGCTGCGGGCGGTGATGTTGCCGTGGTCGGTGGTCGCGCGGATGTTCAGGCCAGGGGCGACGCCGTCGGCGTTCGTCAGCGCGTTGTGGACCCGGCCGTAGCCAGTGCCGGCGTCCAGGGAGGCGGAGGCGCCGTGAGCGGCGCTGACCGTCACGTCGCCCATCCGGGTGCGCAGGACGACCGTGCCGGAGGTGGCCTCGGCGATGTGGATGTCACCCTTGTTGGTGCTGATCTCCGCGGGGCCGGTGAGACGGCCGATCGCGACATCGCAGGCGTGGGCGGCCACACGCGCGCTCGCGGCCTCGTCGATCCTGACCGCGCCGTGCGCGCCCTCGCAGGCGACATCGCCGAGACGTCCGACGCCCCGGAACTCGGCGGCGGCCGCCTTCGCCTCGATGCGGGATCCGGCGGGCACCTGGACCGTCACCTCGATGGACCCCGAGGGGCCGAGGTGCTGGTGCTTCCCCGCCGAGGCGGTGATGCGCAGGACGCCGTCGCAATACTCGACCCTGGTCTGCTCAGCCGCCTTCACGTCTCGGCCCTTCGAGGCGTCGGCGGGCTGGACCTCGACCGTGGTGTCGGCCCGTTCGGCGGCAATGAGCCGGATGTGTCCCGCGGGGACGTCGAGGACGGCGGAGATCGGGGCGGGGGTGTCGAACTTCTGCATTGTGCTCTCCTTGCCACAGTTTGTTTCAGACGATGGAAACGCTACGTTGCATTTCAAGATATGGCAATGAGAGCGTTGCATTGAATTGGCATATGTGAAGGTAGATGGCCCGAAATCGTTGCAACGATTGGGGATTTAACGCAATGACGAAGGCATAGGTACGTTGCAATAATCCGAGGTGAACGCTATGGTCGAGGCTCCCAGGAGCGCGACGGAGGTCATGATGCCGGGAGGCAGGCTCACCCAGCAGGAACGCCAGCAGATCGCGCTGGGACTGGCCGACGGCCGCGCCTATGCGGAGATCGCCCGAGGCCTCGACCGCCCCACCTCGACGATCACGCGTGAGGTGCTGCGCAACGGCGGACCGACCGCCTACCGCGCCGACCTGGCCCACCGTGCCACCCAACACCGCGCCCACCGGCGAAGGAGCGCGCCGCTCCGAGAGCGCGGGGCGATGGGGCCGGGTGACGGTCGTGACGACGAAGCCGTGCGCGAGTACGAGGAGACGTTCACGACCCTCCTGATGGGACAGGGCCTGCCCAGGATGATGGCTCGGGTGCTGACCTGCCTCTTCATCGCCGACGAGGGCAGCCTGACCGCGGCCGAGCTCGCCCAGCACCTCGCGGTCAGCCCGGCGTCCGTCTCCAAGGCGGTCGCGTTCCTCGAGGCTCAGGGCCTGCTCCGTCGGGAGCGCGACGAGGGTCGCCGCGAGCGCTACGTCGTCGACGGCGACATCTGGTACCAGTCCACGATCGCCAGCGCCCGTGGCGTCGCCCAGGTGGCCGAGACCGCACGGCAGGGCGTCAGTGTCCTCGGCCCCGAGACCCCGGCCGCCGCCCGTCTCGAGAACATCGCCCGCTTCAGCGACTTCATCAGCGAGAGCATCCTTCGCGCCGCGGAGCAGGTCCGCGAGGTCCTCTACACGAAAGCCGAGGCGAACTAGTGCGGCAGGCGGACCGCGCCGAGTGACCTCTCGAGGAGCATCCATGGACGAGCTGAGGTTCGAGCAGGACCTGGTGCGCGCACTGCTGCGGGACCAGCACCCGGATCTCGCGGACCTGGAGCTGCGTGACGTCAGCGGAGGCTGGGACAACCAGCAGTTTCGCCTCGGCGAGGA
>DASSPC010000432.1:0-3017 GCA_035699865.1 Oryzihumus sp.
CGTGGGGTCGCCGGGTCAGGTGCCACTCGCGGCTGGTCGTCATGGGGGAGGACGCCCTTTCAGGTTGGGGGTGGGTTGGTGGCCCGGGTCAGGGCCTCCCTAGGCAACCATGGGGGCGCGGGCACCCTTCCGCCAGCGGGCGTGAGGGTCCTCACCCCCGGTCCGGTAGGCCGTCCGCCCGCCGCCGGCGGTCAGGTCGCCAGTGAGCGGCGCAGGCGCATCGATGCCAGCACGAGCAGCCCTGCGGCGAACGCGAGCAGCACCACGAGCTGGCGCAGGATGTCCAGCAGGCCCCCGCCGCGGGACAGCAGCACGACCCACGCGTCGACCGCCCAGGCCTGGGGGGTCAGGTGGCCCAGGGCGCGCACCGCCGGTGGCACGATCTCCAGCGGCCACATGCACCCGCCGAGCATGCCGAAGGCGATGCCGACCGCCGGCCCGATGGCGCTGGCCTGCTCGGGGGTGCGAAAGAGCGTGCCGGAGAGCATCCCGGCACCCGTGCCCACCAGCGCCCAGGTCCCCACGAGGGCGACCGCGGCGAGCGGGTTGCCCCAGCTCACCCCGAACAGCAGCGCCCCGATGATCACGATGAGGGCCGCCTGGCCCAGCGCCAGGAGCAGGTAGCACAGCCCCTCGCCCAGCACGCTGTCCTGCGGGCGGACCGGGGCGGCCAGGGCCCGCGCGAACACCCCGAGGCGCCGGGTCTGGATCATGGCGGCCCCGCCGGCGAGGGCGTTGACGAAGACGAACAGCACGAGCATGGTCGGCGCGCTGTAGCTGAACCCGAGCGGCAGCGTGTTCGCCGTGCTGTTCACGACCGTGGTGCTGACCTCGGTCGGGGGCGCGGCCGCCTCGACCGTCCGGGCCAGCGTCAGGGCGTCGCCGAGCCCCAGGGCGCTGTGCTGGGTGACGAAGCGGGCCGCCTGCACCGTGGCGGCGTGGCGGGCCACGACGGCGCGCACGGTCGACAGTGCGCCCTGCGATGACTGCGCGACGGCGGAGGTGGTCACTACCGCGACGGTCGCGGACCCGCCGCCGGCCAGGCGGCGGTCCAGGTCCGGCGGGAGCTCGACGACCGCTGCGACCTCGCCGCGGCGCAGGGCCGCCACGCTGTCGGTGGGGGAGGAGAACGCTCGGGTCTCGAGCTGGGGGGCCTGACCGAGGTCCTGGGCGAGCCGGGCGGCCAGGGGGCCGGAGCCGCCGCCGACGATGCCCACCCGGGTCGCGGTGTTGCCCGAGACGGTCGCGCCGACGAGCAGGATGACCAGCACCGGCAGCAGCACCATGAAGAACAGCGCGGTCCGGTCGCGCACCACCCGGCGCAGCTCGGCGCCGGCCAGCGCCATAGAGGCGGTCATGGCCGCCGCCCGCGCGTGGCCGCGCTCATGCCAGCACCCGTCGGCGCAGCAGGACCGCGAGTCCCATCGCCACGGCACCGAAGGCCAGAATCGCCAGCAGGGGCGGCAGTGCGGCGGTCCAGCCGGCGCCCCCGGCGAGGTCGGTGAAGGCGCGCAGGGCCCAGCCGTTCGGGGTGAACAGGGACAGCGTGCGCAGCGCGGGCGGGGCGGCGCTGATGAAGATGAAGTTGCCGCCGAGCAGGACCAGGCCGAAGGTCAGCATCGCCGCGATCCCGTCGGCCTGCCGTTCGGTCCGGGCGACCGTGATGACCAGGGCGGTCAGCCCGACGAGCGTGAAGGACAGGGCCAGCACCAGCGCCAGGACCATCGGCGGGGGACCCCAGTCAGCGCGGAAGACCAGCGACGTGGCCACGGCGACGGTGCCCAGGCTGATCGCCCCGTAGGCGAACGTGGCCAGCGACTTGCCCAGCAGGATCGTGCCGGGACCCACCGGCGCCGCCGCGATCCGGTCGAGGGTGCCGGCGCTGCGCTCCTGGAAGAAGCTGCGCGCGCCGAAACCGATCGCGAACAGGAGGAAGAAGATGCCCATCGCCGGGGCGTAGTAGCTGCGCGCGGAGAGCACCTTGGTGCCGGCGGCCCGCTCGACCACGGACTCCGGCAGCCGACCCTGTGCCGCCGCGGCGGTCAGCTCGGCGGAGCGGGTGGGTGCGGCGCCGGCGGCGAGGGCGGAGGCGACCGAGAGCCGGTCGGCGTCGAGCTGGGCCGAGAACGCCCCGGCCAGCGACCCGGCCACCTGACCGGCCACGGGGGAGTCGACGCTGGCGAGGACCGTCACGCCCGGGGTCGGTCCGCTGCCGTGCATCGCCCCGGACCACCCGGCGGGCACGACGAAGGCTGCCCCGACCGTGCCGTCCCGCACCATCCGGGCTGCCGCGGCGTCGGAGTCGACCCGCCGCACGGTCACGAGGCCGGCGAGCTCGGGACTGGTCAGGAAGGCGGTGAACCCGGCCGACACCGGCCCCTGGTCGTGGTCCACGACCGCCACGTCGGCGTGGAAGGTGTCCACCCCGCCGAACGCCAGGCTGATCAGGCCCGCCACCGCGAGCGGGGCCACGAAGCCGAGGATGACCGCGGACCGGTCGCGCAGTCGCTGCCGCAGGTCCTTGAGCGCGATGACGAGCGCGACCGGCACCTCACTCCCGCAGTGCGGTGCCGGTCAGGTGCAGGAAGACCGCCTCGAGATCGGGTTCGGCCACGTCGACCGAGCTCACCGCCGCACCGGCCCGGTCGGCGGCCTCGAGCACGGCCGGCAGCAGGCGGCGCCCGTCGCGCACGACGAGGTGCACCTCCGGCCCGGTGACGTCGGCGCCGTCGACCCCGCCGAGCGCGCGGCAGGCGGTCGCGAACGCAGCGAGGTCACCGCTGGCGGTCAGCGTGATCCGGTCGCGCTCCCCGAGGCGGGAGACGAGCTCGCGGCGGGTGCCCTCGGCGACCAGCCGGCCGTGGTCGATGATCCCGACCCGGTCGCAGATCCGCTCGGCCTCCTCCATGTAGTGCGTCGTGTAGAGCACGGCCATCCCGCTGGCACCGAACCGGCGCACGCTCTCCAGGATCGCGTGCCGGCTCTGCGGGTCGACGCCGACGGTCGGCTCGTCGAGC
>DASSPC010000433.1:0-4774 GCA_035699865.1 Oryzihumus sp.
GTACGCCGACGCCCGGATCATCTTCGTCGACACCGAGGTCTCGAACTGGACCTTCGACCCGATCCGGCGCCAGTTCTTCTGGCACCGGTTCTTCTCCCACCAGCCGGACCTCAACTTCGAGAACCCGGCCGTGCAGGAGGCGATGTTCGACGTCGTGCGCTTCTGGATGGACCTGGGCATCGACGGCTTCCGCCTCGACGCCGTGCCCTACCTCTTCGAGGAGGAGGGCACGAACTGCGAGAACCTGCCGCGGACGCACGAGTTCCTCGCCCGGCTGCGCAAGATGGTCGACGAGGAGTACCCCGGCCGGGTCCTGCTCGCCGAGGCCAACCAGATGCCGGCCGAGGTCGTGGACTACTTCGGCACCCCGGAGGAGCCGGAGTGCCAGATGTGCTTCCACTTCCCCGTGATGCCGCGGCTGTACTACGCGCTGCGCGAGGAGAAGGCCGCCCCGATCATCGACGTCCTGGCCGACACCCCGCCGATCCCGCCGGGCACCCAGTGGGGCACCTTCCTGCGCAACCACGACGAGCTGACCCTGGAGATGGTCTCGCCGGAGGAGCGGGCGGCGATGTACGGCTGGTACGCCCCCGACCCGCGCATGCGCGCCAACGTCGGCATCCGGCGTCGCCTCGCCCCGCTGCTGGACAACTCCCGCGCCGAGATCGAGCTCATCCACGCGCTCGTGCTGTCGCTGCCGGGCTCGCCGTGCCTCTACTACGGCGACGAGATCGGCATGGGCGACAACATCTGGCTCACCGACCGCGACGCCGTGCGGACGCCGATGCAGTGGACCCCGGACCGCAACGCCGGCTTCTCCAGCGTCGACCCCGGCAAGCTCTACCTGCCGGTCATCTCCAGCCTCGTCTACCACTA
This sequence comes from Oryzihumus sp., assembly GCA_035699865.1. Lineage (GTDB taxonomy): Bacteria > Actinomycetota > Actinomycetes > Actinomycetales > Dermatophilaceae > Oryzihumus. The sequence continues at coordinate 877 of DASSPC010000433.1, forward strand.
CAACAACGTGAACGTCGAAGCCCAGATGGCGCACAGCTCCTCGCTGCTGCACTGGGTGCGGGCGATGCTGCAGATCCGCTCGCGCCACCCGGTCTTCGGCCTGGGCACCTTCGAGGTCTGCCCGGCCAGCAACGACGGCGTGCTGGCCTACCTGCGCTCGGTGGAGGCCGACCCCGCCGAGGGCATCGAGGCCGACACCGTGCTGTGCCTGAACAACCTCACCAGCCGCCCGCAGGCCTCGACCATCCGGCTGCCGGAGCGACTCAAGGGCGGCCAGCTGGTCGACCTGTTCGGCGGCAGCGGCTTCCCGCAGGTCTCCGACGAGGGCACGGTCAACATCACCATGGGCTCGCGCGACTTCTTCTGGCTGCGCGTGCGACCCGCCACCGGAGGGACCGCGCATGGCTGAGACCCGGGGCCCCCGAGGCCGCCGATGACCGAGGTCCGGGCCACCCTCACCCCGCCCTTCGCCGAGTTCCTGCCGGCGTGGGTGGCCGAGCAGCGCTGGTACCCCGGCAAGGGGCGCCGCCCTGCCCTGCGCCGCGTCGGAGGCCTGCGGCTGCAGGACCCCGACGGCGAGGTCGGCATCGAGGTCCACCTCGTGGCCGACGACACCGCGGCGGGCACGTCGATCTACCAGCTGCCCTTCACCTACCGCGCCCAGCCGCTGCCCGGCGCCGAGCACGCGCTCGTCGCGCACACCCGGCACAGCCTGCTCGGCGACCGGTGGGTCTACGACGGGCCGCACGACCCGGCATACACGCAGGCGCTGCTGCGGCTGGTGCTGAAGGAGGGCACGGTCGACTCCGACTGGGGCGCCGAGGGGGGCACCGCCACCGGGCACCGCCAGCCGGGCACGACGGTGGGGCGGATGGCCGCCTCGCGCGTGCTGCGCGGCGAGCAGTCCAACACCTCGATCGTCTACGACATGGTGGACGAGCACGGCGAGCCCGCAACACCGTTGATCTGCAAGGTCTTCCGGGCCCTGCAGGACGGCGAGAACCCCGACGTGGTCGTGCAGTCCGCCCTCGCCTCGGCCGGCTCGGACCTGGTGCCCCATCCGGTGGGTCACCTTTCCGGGGAGTGGCCGGACACCCGCACCACCACCGGTATGGCGCACGGTCACCTCGCCTTCGCCCAGGAGTTCCTGCCGGGCGTCGAGGACGCCTGGCGCGTGGCGCTGGAGGCGGTCGCGGCGGGCGAGGACTTCAGCGACCGGGCCCGGGCGCTCGGCGCCGCCACGGCCCAGGTGCACGCCACCCTGGCGCGGGCCCTGCCGACCCGGGCGGCCGGTGCGGAGGACGTCGCCGAGGTGGTCGCGGGCATGCGCGCCCGCCTGGTGGCGGCCACCAACGAGGCCCCCGCCATCGCCGCCTTCGACAAGGACATCGCCCGCCTGTTCACCGCGGCGGCAGAGGCGCAGTGGCCTGTGCTGCAACGGATCCACGGTGACTACCACCTCGGCCAGGTGCTCGACGTCCCCGGCCGGGGGTGGGTCCTGCTCGACTTCGAGGGCGAGCCGCTGCGCCCGCTCGCCGAGCGCACCCGGCCCGACCTCGCCCTGCGCGACGTCGCCGGGATGCTCCGTTCGTTCGACTACGTCGCCGGGTCCTGGGAGCAGGCCCACCCGGGGCGTTCGGCGGCGCCGTGGGCGACCGCCGCCCGCGAGGCGTTCCTCGACGGCTACGCCCAGGCCAGTGGGCGCGACCCCCGCGCCGACGCCGCCCTGCTCGAGGCGCTCGAGGTCGACAAGGCGCTCTACGAGGTCGTCTACGAGGCCCGCAACCGCCCCACCTGGCTCACCATCCCGACGACGGCCATCGCCCGGCTGGTCAACCGACACAAGGAGTGACCCCGACGTGACTGCAACCCCACCGCTCCACCCGTCCCCCGTCAGCCGCCACGAGCTCGACCAGGTGGCCACCGGGGTGCACCACGACCCACACACCATCCTCGGCCCGCACGTGCACGAGGGCTCGGTGACCCTGCGCGTCCTGCGCCCGCTCGCAAGCGCGGTCACCGCGCTCCTGCCGGACCAGGCCCGCGTCCCGCTCACCCACGAGCGCGAGGGCGTCTGGGTGGCGGTGCTGCCGGTGGCCGAGGTGCCCGACTACCGGCTCGAGGTCAGCTACGACGACGGGATCGCCCACCGCCAGGACGACCCCTACCGCTTCCTGCCCACGCTCGGCGAGGTCGACCTGCACCTCATCGGCGAGGGCCGGCACGAGCAGCTGTGGACCGTGCTCGGGGCGCACGTGCGCGAGTACGACGGGCCGATGGGCCACGTGCGCGGCACCTCCTTCGCGGTGTGGGCTCCCAACGCCCGCGCCATCCGGCTCGTCGGCGACTTCAACCAGTGGGACGGCGCCACGCACCCGATGCGCTCGATGGGCGGCAGCGGCGTGTGGGAGCTGTTCATCCCCGACGTCGCCGAGGGCAACCGCTACAAGTTCGAGATCCTCGGCTCCGACGGGCACCGCCGGGTCAAGGCCGACCCGATGGCCCGGGCCACCGAGCGCCCGCCGGCCACCGCCTCCGTCGTCACCTCCTCGGCCTACCAGTGGGGCGACGACGCGTGGATGAAGAGCCGCGCGACAACCGACCCGCACACCGGCCCGATGAGCGTCTACGAGGTGCACCTCGGCTCCTGGCGGCAGGGCTCGAGCTACCGCGACCTGGCCGAGCACCTCGTCAACTACGTCAAGGACCTCGGCTTCACCCACGTCGAGTTCATGCCGGTGATGGAGCACCCCTACGGGCCGTCCTGGGGCTACCAGGTCACCGGCTACTACGCCCCGACGTCGCGCTTCGGCTCCCCCGACGAGTTCCGCCACCTCGTGGACATGCTGCACCGCAACGGGATCGGCGTGATCCTCGACTGGGTGCCGGCGCACTTCCCCAAGGACGCCTTCGCCCTGGCCCGCTTCGACGGCCAGGCGCTCTACGAGCACCCCGACCCGCGCCGCGGGGACCAGCCGGACTGGGGCACCCACGTGTTCGACTTCGGCCGGCCGCAGGTGCGCAACTTCCTCGTCGCCAACGCCCTCTACTGGCTCGAGGAGTTCCACGTCGACGGCCTGCGCGTGGACGCGGTCGCCTCGATGCTCTACCTGGACTACTCCCGTGAGGAAGGGCAGTGGTCGCCGAACGTCTACGGCGGGCGGGAGCACCTCGAGGCGGTGCAGTTCCTCCAGGAGACCAACGCCACGGCATACAAGCGGGTGCCGGGGGTCGTGACGATCGCCGAGGAGTCCACCTCGTGGCCCGGGGTGAGCCGGCCGACCCACCTCGGCGGCCTCGGCTTCGGGCTGAAGTGGAACATGGGCTGGATGCACGACTCGCTGGAGTACATGCACCACGAGCCGGTGCACCGCCAGTACCACCACCACCAGATGACGTTCTCGCTGATGTACGCCTGGAGCGAGAACTTCGTGCTGCCGATCAGCCACGACGAGGTCGTCTACGGCAAGGGCTCGCTGCTGCGCAAGATGCCCGGCGACCGGTGGCAGCAGCTGGCCAACCTGCGTGCCTACCTGGCGACCATGTGGTCCCACCCCGGCAAGCAGCTGGTCTTCATGGGCGCCGAGTTCGCCCAGGAGGGTGAGTGGGCCGACGGGCGCAGCCTGGACTGGTGGCTGCTCGACCAGCCGGCGCACTACGGCGTGCACTCGCTGGTCAGGGACATGAACGCCCTCTACGCCTCGCGCCCGGCGCTGTGGCAGCTCGACCACAGCCCCGAGGGGTTCCAGTGGATCGACGCCAACGACGCGGCCGGCAACACCTTCTCCTGGTTGCGTTTCGGTGCCGGCGACGCGACCGGCGAGCGGCCCGTGGTCGCCAACATCGTCAACTTCAGCGGCGCCCCGCACCACAGCTACCGGGTCGGCCTGCCGCACCC
>DASSPC010000434.1:0-5134 GCA_035699865.1 Oryzihumus sp.
GAACGCCCGCCGAGAGGGACGTCTCTGGGGGTTTAGCGGGCGCGCAAACCCCGAGAAACGTTCCTCTCGGCGTGGTCTGTGTGGGTGTCACGAGCGGCTCAGGCCTGGTGGGCCGCGCGGGTGACGAAGTCGGCGAGGTCCTTGCTCTGCTGCAGCCGGGAGGGCTCGTGGACGTACATCATGTGGCCCGCTGCGTACCAGGCGTGCTCGATGTTGGCGTGCAGCTCGGCCGGGATGGCCAGGTGCGCCAGCACGTCCTGCGCCGCGTAGTAGGGCGTCGCGCCGTCGAGGTAGCCGTAGGCGACGTGGACCATGAGGTGCGGGTTGGTCCGCATCGCCCGCGCCAGACGGGGCGTGACGTCGACCGCGCGGCCCTCGAAGTCCTTGTAGGACCAGGGGTGGACGCTGCTGGCGATCTGCTCGTAGTGCAGGTCGTTCTCGTAGCCGAGCTCGTCGCGCACGTAGTGGTTGAGCGCCGCGGCGTAGGGGCCGGCGATCGCGTCGTGCGAGGGGTCGGCCTCCAGCTTCTCGGCGATGCCGCTGGCCCATGGCCCGGTGAACCGCGAGTCGAGCCGGCCGACGACCTTGCCCTGGTCGCGCAGCAGCTCGGTGAAGTACCGCTCGTGCTCCAGGCGCAGGTCCGCGCGCAGCACGTAGTCCACGGTCAACCCGGTCAGGCGGGCCAGGGTCTCGGCCGCCTCCTGACGCTGTGCGGCGGTGAGCCGGTTGCCCCGGGAGAGCACCCACGGGTAGTCGCGCTCGGCATACTGCTCGGCCTCGGCGAGCACCGACTTCAGGCTCCGGCGCCCGTGCCGGCCGTGGTAGTGCGCGACGGCGGCGAAGGTGGGCAGGAAGTTGACGTGCGCCCGGTCGTCCGGCTCGTGCAGGCCGATCGAGCCGAGGTCGAGGACGCTGGAGATGAGCACGATCCCGTTGAGGTACATGCCGTAGCGGTCCTGCAGGTGGTCGGCCAGCGCCGCGGCGCGCAGCGTGCCGTAGGACTCGCCGGCGAGCAGCTTGGGCGACATCCACCGCTTGTTGCGGGTGGTCCACAGCCGGATCAGCTCGCCCACGGACTCGAGGTCGCCGGCGTAGCCGTGGTACTCCCCGGGCTTGCCGCCCTCGACCGCGCGGGAGTAGCCGGTGGAGACCGGGTCGATGAAGACCAGGTCGCTGACCGCGAGCAGCGACTCCGGGTTGTCCGCCATGGCGTAGGGCGGGGGCGCCAGCGCTCCGACGTCGCCCATGACCACCCGGCGCGGGCCGAACAGTCCCAGGTGCAGCCACACCGAGGAGGAGCCCGGCCCGCCGTTGAACGCGAACGTCACCGGCCGCTTCGTGTCGCCGCCGTCGAGGACGTAGGAGGTCAGGAACATCTCGGCCTTGGGCTTGAACCCCGCGAAGACGCCGTTCTCGTGGACCTCGTCGCGCAGCACGACCCGCCCGGTCGTGGCGGTGTAGCGCAGCGTGCGCCGGCCGACCTTGAGGGTATGCCGGGTGGTCACCAGGTCGTCCTCCGGCGGCGCGCCGACGGTGCGGGTGCTCTGGTCCTTGTCGGCGGCGGCCCCGGCGGGCGCGCTCGACGGCTCGGCGGGGGCGGTCTCCTCGGGCACGGGGTGACCCTAGTCGCGCACCGCGCGCCGCGCCTCGTGATTCGGTCCTCCGGTGCCGTCGGACCATGCGGCCGGTGGCCGGGCCCTCCCGCGTCCCGGGGACAATGGCGCCCATGCGTCTCATCACCGCCAACGTCAACGGCATCCGCGCCGCCGCCCGTCGCGGGGGCATGGCCTGGCTCCAGCAGGCCGAGCCCGACGTGCTGTGCCTGCAGGAGGTCCGCGCCAGCGACACCCAGCTCGCGGCCGAGCTGCACGCCGGCGGGTTCGGCGACTGGCACGTGGCGCACGCGGCCTGTGCGACCGCCGGGCGGGCCGGGGTGGCGGTGCTGACCCGCGACCCGCACGCGCGGGTGCAGGTCGAGCTCCCCGGGATCGAGGAGTTCGCCTCGTGCGGGCGCTGGGTCGAGACCGACGTCGTCGTCGGCGGCCGGACGGTCACCCTGGTGTCGGTCTACGTGCACACCGGGGAGGCGGAGACCGAGCGCCAGGAGGAGAAGTACCGCTTCCTCGAGGCGATGACCGCGCGCATGGCCGAGCTCGCCGCCGAGGACGCCCACGTCGTCGTCTGCGGCGACGTCAACGTGGCACACCGGCAGGCGGACCTGAAGAACTGGAAGGGCAACCTCGGCAAGGCCGGCTTCCTGCCCGACGAGCAGGCCTACCTCGACAAGTGGCTGGCCGACGGGGCGTGGGTCGACGTGACCCGCCGGTCCGCAGGCGACGTGGCCGGGCCCTACACGTGGTGGTCCTGGCGGGGCAAGGCCTTCGACAACGACGCCGGCTGGCGGATCGACTACCAGCTGGCGTCGGCGCCGCTGGCCGACCTGGTCACCCATACCGTTGTGGGCCGGGCCGGCACCTATGCCGAGCGGTGGAGCGACCACGCGGCCGTCGTCGCCGACTACGACCTCTGACGCAGACCGGGCAGTCCTGCCCCTCAGTCCGCGGGTGACCAGTCCAGGGTCGGGGCGAGGACACCCTCGAGGGTGAGCAGCCACTGCTTGATGGCGAGGCCACCGGTGAACCCGCCGAGGCCGTTGCTGGCCACCACCCGGTGGCACGGCACGACGAGCGGGACCGGGTTCGAGCCCATGATCGTGCCGACCGTGCGCGGCACCATGGCCGGCTCGGGGTCGTCCTCGAACGCCCCGCTGCGCCGGGCCAGCTCGCCGTAGGTCACCGTGTGCCCGTAGCCGACCCCGGCGTGCAGGGTGCGCAACACCTCCCGCTGCGGCCCCGAGGTGTGCTGCCAGTCGACCGGCAGGTCCAGCCCGCGGGTGCGGCCGGCGAAGTAGTCGGCCAGCGCCTGTCGCACCCGTCCAACCCGCGGGTCGTCAGCGACGGTGGCCGAGTCCACGGTCGGCCGGTCGCGCGGCCCGAAGAACGACACCCGCGCGACGCCGACGTCGGTCACCGTCACGTCGACCGGCCCGCAAGGCAGGGGCGTCTGCACCGTGAACCGCACCGGCTGGCTTCGCACGACACCAGCATCCCGCCCACCCCCGACAGCGCCGCGGCCACCCCGGCGGCCGTGCCGTCCGACCGCAACCCGGCTGCGCGGCATACCGGCCTGAAAGGATGGGCGGCATGACCGAGCGCAAGCCGATCGACTGCTGGCTGACCGACATGGACGGGGTGCTCGTCCATGAGGAGCGCGCCATCCCCGGGGCGGCAGACTTCGTGACCAAGCTGATCGAGTCCGGCCGGCGCTTCCTGGTGCTGACCAACAACTCGATCTTCACCCCACGCGACCTGCGCGCCCGCCTGCTGGCCAGCGGCATCGACCTGCCCGAGTCGGCGATCTGGACCTCGGCGCTGGCGACCGCGCAGTTCCTCGACGACCAGCGCGCCGGCGGCTCGGCCTACGTCATCGGGGAGGCGGGCCTGACCACGGCGCTGCACGAGGTCGGCTACGTGCTCACCGAGCGCAGCCCCGACTACGTGGTGCTCGGCGAGACGCGCACCTACTCCTTCGAGGCGATCACCAAGGCGATCCGCCTGATCGCGAAGGGCGCCCGCTTCATCGCCACCAACCCCGACCCGAGCGGCCCGTCGCCCGAGGGCCCGCTGCCGGCCACCGGCTCGGTCGCGGCGCTGATCACCCGCGCCACCGGCGTCGAGCCGTACTTCATCGGCAAGCCCAACCCGCTGATGATGCGCAGCGCGCTCAACCGGATCGACGCCCACTCCGAGACCACGGTGATGGTCGGGGACCGCATGGACACCGACGTCATCAGCGGCCTCGAGGCGGGACTGCGCACGATCCTCGTGCTCACCGGGTCCACCCGCGCCGAGCAGGTGGAGCGCTTCCCCTACCGCCCGACGCGGGTCGTGGACTCGGTCGCCGACCTCGTCGACCTCATCGACGAGCTCGCCCCGCCGCCGGCCTGACCCCGGTATGCCGTGTGGTCACCCGCCGCGGTGAGCGCACGGCACCGGCGGGCTCAGGCGTCCCGGCCGGCGGGGCCGCTGGCGTCCACGACGAAGTAGCGCGGCGTGCGGAAGCCGGCCTCCTCGAACGCCTCCACCACGGCCTCGCCGACCTCGTCCTCGTCGCCCCAGGGCACGAGGGCGATGGCCGAGCCGCCGAAGCCGCCGCCGGTCATCCGGGCGCCGGCCGCCCCGTGCGCCAGGGCGGTCTCCACCGCCAGGTCCAGCTCGGGGCAGGAGATCTCGAAGTCGTCGCGCATCGACGCGTGCGACGCGTCGAAGATCGGGCCCAGCTCGCGGATCCGCCAGCGGCGCAGCGCGTCCACCGCCTGCTCGACGCGGGCGATCTCGCTGACCACGTGCCGGGTGCGGAGCCGCACCAGCGGGTCCTCCAGCCGGGCCAGGGTCTCCTCCAGCTCCCCGGCCGGCACCTCCCGCAGCGAGGCCACCCCCAGCTCGCGGGCCGCCTGCTCGCAGCTGGCGCGCCGCTCGGCGTACTGCCCGTCGACCAGGGAGTGCTCGGCGCGGGTGTCCACGACGAGCAGGGCCAGCCCGCGTGTCTCGGGCTCGAACGGCACGTGCTCGACCGAGCCGTCGCGGCAGTCCAGCAGCAGGGCGTGGCCCTCGCGGCTGCGCATCGCGGCCGCCTGGTCCATGCCGCCGGTGGGCGCCTGGGCGATGGTGTTCTCGGCGTTGACGCACACCGCCGCCAGGGCGGCGCGACCGCCGTCGTCGGCGGTGAGGTCGAGCTCGAAGAGGTCGGCGACGGCCGAGGCGACCGCGCACTCCAGGGCGGCCGAGCTCGACAGCCCGGCGCCCACCGGCACCTCGCTGTCGACGACGAGGTCCAGCCCGCCCACGGGGTGGCCGACCTCCTCCAGCGCCCACAGCACGCCGGCGACGTAGGAGCCCCAGCCGCCCGGGTGGCCGGGGGCCACCTCGTCGAGCTGGACGTCCACCGGGTCGTCGGCCTGGCCGGACCACAGCCGAAGGCGACGGTCCAGGCGGCGGCGAGCCGCGACGTACGTGCGTTGGGGCAGGGCGATCGGCAGGCACAGCCCGGCGTTGTAGTCGGTGTGCTCGCCGAT
>DASSPC010000435.1:0-3748 GCA_035699865.1 Oryzihumus sp.
GAGCTGCCCCTGACCGACGCCGATGCCGAGGTGTTCGGCGCGGGGATGCGTCCCCTGGTCGACACGCTCGTCGCCCGGGGGGTGCTGCGCCGGCGGCCGACCGGGTGGTTCTGGGCCCGCTCGGACCGGGCCGCCGACCACGTCAGCCTGCGCGGGACCGGCGAGCCGGTGGTGCGGATCGTGGAGCGGGGCAGCGGCCGGGTGCTGGGCACCGTCGACGGCACGGCGGCGCACTCCAGCGTCCACACCGGCGCGGTCTACGTGCACCAGGGGCGGACCTTCGTGGTGACGAACCTGGACCTGGCGGAGTCGGTGGCGCTCGTGGTCGAGGGGGACCCCGGCTGGTCGACGCAGGCCCGCTCGGTCAGCACGTTCGACATCGGCGCGGTGGAGCAGCAGACCGACTGGGGCGAGGTGCAGGTGCACTTCGGGTCGGTCGAGGTGCGCACCCAGGTGACGGCGTTCCTGCGCCGGCTGCCCTCCGGCGAGGTCCTCGGGGAGCACCCCCTGGAGCTGCCGGAGCGGACGCTGCGCACCAAGGCGGTGTGGTGGACCATTCCCGAGGACCTGCTCGCGGCGGCGGGCATCGAGGAGGTGGACATCCCCGGGGCGGCCCACGCCGCCGAGCACGCCGCGATCGGGATGCTGCCCCTGGTCGCGACCTCGGACCGGTGGGACATCGGCGGCGTCTCGACCGCGCTGCACCCGGACACCGGCCTGCCGACGGTCATGGTCTACGACGGGCACCCGGGCGGAGCCGGCTTCGCCGAGCGAGGCTTCCACGCGGTGCGCACGTGGCTGTCGGCGACCCGCGACGCGATCGCCGCGTGCGAGTGCGCCACCGGGTGCCCCTCCTGCGTGCAGTCGCCCAAGTGTGGCAACGGGAACGAGCCCCTGGATAAGGCCCGGGCGGTCGCCCTGCTCGAAGTCGTGCTGGCCGCCGAGGCGACCGCGGGGCCGGAGGGGGCTAGGGTCACTGCCACGGATCCCGGACCCTGACCTTGGAGGCCCAACCATGATCCTGCTCGGCCTGATCCTCATCGTCGTCGCCCTCGCTGCCGTGGCGTTCGCCGCCGCCGCCGTCGGGTCGAGCACGGCGAGCGTCCACCTCAGCGCCGCCGGCGTCGACGTCTCGCTGACGCCGCTGGCGATGTTCCTCGCCGGCGCGGCCGCGTTGCTGCTGCTGGTGCTGGGCCTGTGGCTGGTGGTCTCCAGCCTGCGCCGCAAGGCCGCCCGCCGGATGGAGCTGCGCCAGCTCCGAAAGGAGCAGGCCGCGACCGCCGCCGAGGAGGAGGAGGCCCGCGCGCGGGCCGCCGACACCGCGGCGACCACCCCGCTGCGCCCGGCCCACCACGACGCGACCCGGCCTCTCGACGACACCGCCGGCCAGACGACGGTCCTGCCGGAGGAGACCCGCGTGGAGCGCCGGGCCGACCGCCACGTCGACTGACCGTCGCCGGGCGCCACGGGCTCCCTGATCCACCGGCCGGCTGACCCACGTCCCCGGCTACCCAGCGACCTGACTGACCCACCGACCCGGCTACCCACCGGCCCGGCTGGCCCGCCAGGCGGTCAGCCCACGGTCCCCGGAGCGGGGCCGGCCCGGGCTCTTGCGCGCGCCGGGCCCAGCCGCCCGGCCGGCACCACCACGGTGACGGTGACCGCGTCGGCGGCCGGCGCGCAGTCCTGCACCGTCGCCCCGTTGGCACCGGCGACCCGGCGCGCCTCGGCGCAGGCCAGGTCGGCTGGAGCGCCGTCCAGCCACCGTTGGGCCGCGGCCAGGGCGGAGAGGTCGGCGGCCGCCCGCGCGCGGTGGCTCGCGACGACGGCCGCCAGCAGCGCGCCCCCAGCGACGGTGAGCAGCCCCAGGGCCAGGCAGAGCCCCAGCGCCAGCACCGTGGCGGACCCCCGATCGGCGCATCCGGGGCCTCGCCGACGGTCCGGGACGGTCACGGCTGACCACCCTCGACCTCGCGCCGGGCCGTCGCGGTGGCGGCCGGGCGCCATCCCAGCGGCACCAGCCCCCCGACGCGGCGCTCCGGGGCGGTGACCGACACCGTCACGTCCCCACCTCCGGCCGAGATCGCCACGACGGCACCGGCCGGGGCGTCGCGACCGACCTGGGAGGACACCGCCGCGACCGGGTCCCCTCGCGCTGCCGCGCGGGCACCCGCACGGGCTGCGTCGACGCACCGCACCTGGTCGACCGCGAGGCCGAACGCCCACAGGGACAGGGCGAGCACGGCAACGACGACAGGCAGGACCACCGCCAGCTCGGCCGTGACCATGCCCGCCTGTCGTCGCTGCCGGAGCCTCACGAGGCGATCGCCAAGGCGGTGGTGATCAGGTGCGAGAGAGCCGTCTTGATCGCCCCCGAGCGCACGACGGCGATGAGCACGGCCGCGAAGGCGCAGGCGGCCAGCGTCCCGACGGCGTACTCCGCGGTCGTCATGCCGGCCTGGCCGGTCAGGGCGACCCTGCGGCGAACGGCCCGGTAGGTGCGGGTGAGTGCAGGTGTCATGCGTGTTCCCCTTCGTGGTGAGTGCCGGGATCCGGCGTGAACCGGGCCTCACAGGCCCAGGACCTGGTGGGTGAGGGCGAGGACGACCGGGGCCACCGTCGTGAGGGCGAACGCCGGCAGGAACGCCAGGCCGAGCGGCAGCACCACCCGCGCTCCGAGCCGGGAGGCCGCGACCTCGAGCCGCGCCGCCTCCGCCCGGCGCAGGTCACCGGCGGCCATGTGCAGCAGGTCCGCTGGCGCGGCACCGGCTGTCGCCGCCATGTGCAGCGCCCGGGCAGCCGGCTGCCATGCGGCAGGGACCGCCGACCAGGCGCGGGAGTCCTCCACTCCCCAGCGCAGCGCCGCCGAGACCCTGCGCAGCTGGTCCGACGCGGGCGGGCCGACCCGCTCCGCCACGGCGTCGATGGCCTGGACGATGCCCGCGCCCCCGCGCAGCGCCAGGGCCAGCAGGTCGAGGGTGTCGGCCACGTCGGGCGTCGTCAGCGGCGGAGCTGGTCGGACGGCCGGGACCGCTGCCCTCAGCGGCAGGGTCGGCGCGGGCGCGGAGACGAGCAGGACGGCCAGGGCCACGAGCACCGCGGCGAGCGCCGTCACGAGAGCACCGGCCCGCGGACGGCCCCGGCGACGAGCCGGCGCACCCAGGCCCGCCCGGCCAGCGCCAGCACGACGCCGATCACGAGGCAGACCTGGTTGAGCGCGGACCCGAGGTAGAGCCTCGACGGGTCCAGCCCCACGGCCAGGGCGATCAGCGGACCACCGAGCGGCAGCACCGTCAGGATGTTCATCGTCGAGCGCGCGCCGGCGACCGCGGCCAGCATCCGCTCCCGCTGGGCCATCGAGCCGCGGACGACCGATCCTGCGGTCCGGACGGCGTCGGCCAGCGGCCCGCCGGTCTCCTCGCTGAGTGACCACGCGGCCGCGAGCACCCCCAGCTCCCGCGAGACCAGGGTGCCGCCACCCCGGCGCAGGACCCCGGACACCGGTGCGCCGTCCGCGACGGCCCGGCCGGCCGTCCGGACCCAGGCCGAGGCGGCTCCCGGGCGAGGCTCCTCCACGGGCGCGACGGAGTCGGCGGCCAGCACGAACGCCGCCGCCGGCGGCAGCCCCGCCTCCAGCGCCGGCGCCACGGCGTCGACCAGGGCGAGGACGGTGTGGGCGACCACCCGGTCCCGCCGCGCCCGCAGGTGGAGGAGGTCGCGGATCCGTTGCGGCAGCCGCCCGGCCGAC
>DASSPC010000436.1:0-3476 GCA_035699865.1 Oryzihumus sp.
GGCGCGACGTCGTTGCCCATGAGCAGGTCGAAGACCCGCTCGGCCATCTCGGCGTCCTTGAGCGTCACCCGGCGCAGGGTGCGGTGGCGCGGGTCCATCGTGGTCTCGGCCAGCTGGTCGGCGTCCATCTCGCCGAGGCCCTTGTAGCGCTGCATCGGCTGCTTGATCTTGCGGCCCTTCTTCTCCAGGGCCGTGACCGTCCGGCGCATCTCACCCTCGTTGTAGGTGTAGATGAGCTCGTTCTTCTTCCCGCCGGGGTTGACGACCTCGATGCGGTGCAGCGGAGGCACGGCGGCGTAGACCCGGCCCGCCTCGACGAGCGGTCGCATGTAGCGGAAGAACAGGGTCAGCAGCAGCGTCCGGATGTGGGCGCCGTCGACGTCGGCGTCGGTCATGATGATGACCTTGCCGTAGCGGGCGGCCTCGAGGTCGAACGAGCGTCCCGACCCGGCACCGATGACCTGGATGATCGCGGCACACTCGGCGTTCTTGAGCATGTCCGCGACCGAGGCCTTCTGGACGTTGAGGATCTTGCCCCGGATCGGCAGCAGCGCCTGGTGGTCGGAGGACCGTGCCAGCTTGGCCGTGCCGAGCGCGCTGTCACCCTCGACGATGAACAGCTCGGAGCGGTCCACGTCGGAGGTGCGGCAGTCGGCGAGCTTGGCCGGCAGCGAGGAGGTCTCCAGCGCGTTCTTGCGCCGCTGGGTCTCCTTGTGCAGCCGCGCGCTGATCCGCGACTTCATCTCGGCGACGACCTTCTCCAGCAGCAGCGCCGCCTGGGCCTTCTCGCCGCGCTTGGTCGAGGTGAGCAGGGCCGTCAGCTCCTTCTCGACGACCTTGGTCACGATCGCCCGCACCGCCGAGGTCCCGAGGACCTCCTTGGTCTGGCCCTCGAACTGGGGCTCGGCCAGGCGCACCGTCACCACGGCGGTCAGCCCGGCGAGGATGTCGTCCTTCTCGGGCTTGTCCTGGCCGACCTTGAGCCGGCGGGCGTTGACCTCGAGCTGCTTGCGGAAGACCTTCATCAGGGCCTGCTCGAAGCCGGCCATGTGCGTGCCGCCCTTGGGCGTGCTGATGATGTTGACGAAGGAGACGACCTTGGTGTCGTAGCCGGTGCCCCAGCGCAGCGCGATGTCGACACCGCACTCGCGCTCGACCTCGGTCGGGGTCATGTGCCCCTTGTCGTCCAGGACGGGCACGGTCTCCTTGAAGTGGCCCGAGCCCTGCAGCCGCCACACGTCGGTCACGGCCGGGTCGGCGGCCAGGAAGTCGGTGAACTCGCTGATGCCGCCGTCGTGCTGGAAGCGCTCCTCGTGGGGTCCGTGCTCCCCCGGCGTGCCCGGCAGGCGGCGCTCGTCGCGGATGACGATGGCCAGGCCGGGGATCAGGTAGGAGGTCTGGCGGGCGCGGCCGATCAGCTCGTCGTAGACGAAGGCGGCGTCCCTGAGGAAGATCTGCCGGTCGGCCCAGTAGCGGATGCGGCAGCCGGTGCGTCCCCGCGCCGCCTTGCCGATGATGCGCAGCTCGCTGTTGTCGACGAACGGGGTGAACTCGGCGGACGCCGACTTGTCGCCGTTGCGGTCGGCGAACACGCCGGGCTCGCCGCGGTGGAAGCTCATCGCGTAGGTCTTGCCGCCACGGTCGACCTCGACGTCGAGGCGCTCGGAGAGGGCGTTGACCACCGACGCGCCCACGCCGTGGAGGCCACCGGAGGCGGTGTAGGAGCCGCCGCCGAACTTGCCACCGGCGTGCAGCTTGGTGAAGACCACCTCGACGCCGGTCAGGCCGGTGCGGGGCTCGACGTCGACGGGGATGCCACGGCCGTTGTCCCGGACCTCGACCGAGCCGTCAGCCAGGAGGATGACCTCGATCTGGTCGCCGAACCCGCCCAGCGCCTCGTCGACGGCGTTGTCGATGATCTCCCACAGGCAGTGCATGAGACCGCGGGAGTCGGTCGACCCGATGTACATGCCGGGGCGCTTGCGCACCGCCTCCAGCCCCTCGAGGACCTGCAGGTGGCGGGCGGTGTAGTCGCTGGCGGCGCTCTTGACGGCGGTCTTGGTGGCGGTGGCCACGGGGTGGGATTCCCTTCGATGGTGCCTGTCCCCCGGCCCCGGGCCGGGATTCTGCTTGGCTGCAGGCTAGCCTCCCCCACCGACGCACCTACGTCAGGCACGCGGCATACCGGCTTGTTCCGGTGCTCGTGCGCTGACAGCGGAATCGGCCCATGAGATGACCCACACCGGCGTGCCCCTGCCCGTCGGGAACGAACTGGCGTGCTTCACTGTTGGAACCGGCGCAGACGGGATGACCCGGATGCAGGCCGGCAGCCGGAGGGCTCCGAACCACGAGTGGGTGCGGAGGACCAACGGACGCCGACACCGCACCGGGCGCCCACTACGACGTAAGGAAGGCAGACGTGACCACTGCACTGGCACCGACTCTGACCGCAGCCGACCGCTGCGACCGCTGTGGCGCCCAGGCCTACATTCGCGCCCGCCTCACCGCTGGCGGCGAGCTGCTCTTCTGCGCTCACCACGGGCGCGAGCACCTGGCCAAGCTGAAGGACATCTCCATCGAGATCCAGGACGAGAGCGACCGCCTCGTCGAGACCTCCCCCACCGCCGTGCCCGACGAGCGCTGACCCCGGCCGGCCGGCCGCCGCCCCATGGAGCCCGTGACCCTGCTCGCGGGCGTCCTGGTGCTGCTGGGGCTGGTCGGCATCGTCGTACCGCTCCTGCCCGGACTGTTGCTGGTCTGGGCAGGAGCGTTGTTGTGGGCGGTCTCGGTGCACACCGCCGGAGCGTGGCTCGTGCTCGGCCTGGTGTCCGCCCTGGCCGTGCTCGGCATCGTGCTCAAGTACCTCCTGCCGGGCCGTCACCTGCAGTCCAGCAGCGTGGGCACGCCCACCATGCTCGCCGGCGTCGCCGTGGGCGTGGTGGGCTTCTTCGTGGTCCCGGTGGTCGGCGGGGTGCTCGGCTTCGTGCTGGGGATCTTCCTGGCCGAGCTGCTGCGGCTGCGCTCGACGACGTCCGCCTGGCCGTCCACGGTCACCGCGCTCAAGGCGGTCGGGTTGGGCATGCTGGTCGAGCTCGCGGCCGGGTTCGCGATGGCGGGGACCTGGGTGGTCGGCCTGCTCACGGTCGGCTGAGCGCCCCCAGCCCGCCTGTGCGCCCCGCAGAAACCGCCGATGAGACCTCCGCGCTGCTACGGCATCACGGCGGGTTGGACGTCGCCGCGGCGTCACCGGGTCGTGACACGCCTGGACCGGGGTCCAGAGCCTGCGGCCGCGGCCCGGCCGGTCAGCTCCAGTCGTTGCGGCGCTTGTCCCAGCGCTGCTCGAGGCGCTGCATGAACGTCTGGCCGGAGCGGGCCTTGCGGGCCTTGGGCGACGTCGCGGCCGGGCGGATGGTGCCGTCCGGGGCGACCGAGCCCAAGGTGGCCTTGGTCCGTGGCGGGGTGCTGGCGTAGACCGC
>DASSPC010000437.1:0-5841 GCA_035699865.1 Oryzihumus sp.
GCCGACGACCCGATGCTCGTGTTCGACCTCACCGACCAGGTCCGCGAGACGATCCAGCAGACGCTGTACTCGCTGCTGATGCAGCGCCGCTCGGTCTTCTTCTGAGGGCCCTCCCGACCTCCACCGTCAGCCTGACCGGGACCCGGCCCCCGCGTCTGCCCACCACCCCCGCGTGTGCCCACCAGCCCTGCTGCTGCGTCAGCGACCCACCGGGCGCGCAGGGGGTCGGGTTCACCTGTGGCAGGGCGGTGGGCAGAACCGGGGTGTGGCCCGCAGCATCAGGCGAGCGACCTCGGCTGCCGGACGCCCGTGCCACGTCGCGGCGCGAGCGGCGCGTCCGGCACGCGAGGCCCGGCGAAGTGGCCTGGGCGAGGGGTGGGTGCCATGCCCGGTACGAGGTCCGGCGCAGTGGCCTGGGGCGAGGGGTGAGGGGAATGCCCGGCGCGAGTCCCGGCGCCGGGCCCGGGAGGGGCGAGCGGCCGCCGGTGGGTCAGGGGAGCGTGGGCGTGGTCAGCTTCCCGCCGAGGCCACCCGCAACGCCGCTGACGGTGCCCACCACCGAGCCGACCGGGTCGGGCACGGGCAGGCTGATCGAGGCGGAGCTCGAGGGGCTGACCTTGACCCCGCCGGAGCCGACGCTGGCACCACCGACGCCCGGGAGGGAGGCGCTGATGCCGCCCGACGTCTTGACTCCCGTCGAGCTGCTGCCGACGGTCGCGCCGGGCAGTGGCACCGAGATGGAGACGCCAGGCAGCGGCGAGGCGGACACCCCTCCGCCGCCCAGGCTCACCGAGCCGGCGGACGGCAGGAGTGGGGGCAGCGAGGCGGTGCCGCCCGTCAGGCCGGGCCCCCCGGTCGTCGGGACTGCCGTGCTGGACGGCAGGGAGGGCAGTGAGGCGGGGTCGTGCCCCGTGCCCGTGGTGTCCAGAGCCGAGCAGGCCGGCCCGCAGGCCTCGACCTTGCGGGCCACCGCCTCGTCGCCGAGCTGGAGCACGGTGAGCAGCCGGTCGACCGCCGGCACGCTGGCTGCGGGCACCCGCGAGCGCAGCGCCTGGACCTGGGGCAGCGCCCGAGCGGTGAAGTCCTGGACCGCGATCAGGGCCTGCTGGTCGTGGTCGCGGTCGTACAGCGCGAGGAGGGTGCGCTGGCCACCGAGCGTCGCGTCGTAGGCCGCGCCGAGGGCCACGTCGTAGGGGGCCGCGTCGGTGGCGCCGCCATCGGCGAGGTCGCCGGCCTCGGAGATGTGCTGCTGGGCCTGGGCGAGCAGGGTCAGCCCGCGGTCGTGCTCGGAGCCGGCGAGCTGGACCGCGGCCGCGTCGAGCAGCTGCTTGACCGGGTAGAGCGCGGTGCCGGGCAGCGAGGCGCGCGAGACCACACCGACGGCCGCCGAGGCGACCAACACGGTGGCGACAGCCCCCGCGAGCGCCCGCGGCAGGCCCCGGCCGACGACGAGCACCAGCGGGCCGTCACCGGGGGCCTCCCGCACGGCGGCTTGCCTCACGGGGCGGGCGGGCAGCGTCTGCGCCTCGGCGCGCAGGCGCGCGCCGAGCTGCTCGACGAACTCCGGGCGCGGGGCGCACGCGGGACCGTCGAGGGTGGGGATGCGTGAGGCCGTGCCGACGAGGGCCGCGAGCTCGTGGTCGGCGGCCGGAGCGCCCTCGAGGGCGCGGTGGAAGAGGTCGGCGCGGCGGCGGCTCAGCAACGGCATACCGGCATTCCCTCCCCTGTGGCGGTGACTGTTGACGACTGCGGCCCCATGCGTGTGGATCGTCCTGAGAACGACGTGTCCGGCCGGAAGTTACGCGGGCGAAGGTTCGCGCTCATCGCTCAGAGCACCTCCCCGTCCAGGGCCCGGTGAAGGGCACGGACGGCTCGCAGCTGCAGCTGCTTCACCGCGCCCTCGGACTTGCCGATCACGGCTGCCGTCTCGGCCAGGGACAGGCCCTGCAGGAAGCGCAGGACGACGCACTCGGCCTGCTCCGGCTTGAGGTCGCGGACGGCCTCGAGCAGGCGGGTGTCGCGCAGGTGCTGGAGCACCTCGGCCTCCGGCGCCTCGACCCGGCGGTCGGCGTCGAGCATGTCGGCGGTGCTGACCTCGAGGCGGAACCGCGCCGACTTGGCGTGGTCGGTGATGAGGTTGCGGGCGATGGTCACGAACCACGCGGCGATGTCGCGGCCCTGCCAGGAGAAGGAGTCGATCCGGCGCAGCGCGCGCACGAACGTCTCAGAGGTGAGGTCCTCGGCCAGGTGCCGCGAGCCCACTCGCACGTAGATGTAGCGGTAGACCAGGTCGACGTAGCGCTCGTAGAGCAGGCCGAACGCCTCGGCGTCGCCACCCTGGGCCAGCTCGACGAGGGCGGCCACCCGATCCATGTCCTCCGGGACGCCGCCGGGCTGCTGCAGCGCGGTGCCGCCCCCACCGGGTGCCCCGCCACCGGCGTCCGCGGCGGTGAGCAGCACGCGGAGGCTGTCGAGGAACGTCCGGGTGGCGTCGCCCAGCCCGTGGTCGGGCAGGACCGGTATGCCGGCCGGCACCGGGGCAGGCGCAGCCCACCGCGCCGCGTGGGCGCGGCCCCGGCGCGCGGGCATGCTCGCGCGACCCTGCATCCTCCGGCTCACGTTGGGGCAACCTCCTCGGCGGACAGTCTCCCCAAAGTCGCCCGAAATGTCAGGGGGGGTCCGGCGTGAAACCCGTCCGGACGGGCCTCAGCGGCGCAGCCGGCGGGCCGAGGCCGCTGCGAGCGCCCCGGCCAGGGCGGTGGCACCCGCCGCCTGCAGACCGAGCTTGGCCGCCTTGCGCTTGGTGCGGTAGTCACGCACCTGCCAGCCGTGGGTCCGGGCGTGCTCGAGCAGCCGGGCGTCGGGGTTGATCGCGTAGGGGTGGCCCACCAGCGACAGCAGCGGGATGTCGTTGGCCGAGTCGGAGTAGGCCGAGCAGCGGGACAGGTCCAGCCCCTCCTGCTCCGCCAGCGCGCGCACCGCCACCGCCTTGGCCTCGCCGTGCAGCGGCTCGCCCTCCAGGCGGCCGGTGTAGAGGCCGTCCCGGGTCTCCGCCACCGTGCCGAGCGCGCCGGAGAGGCCGAGCCGCCGGGCGATGACCGCGGCGACCTCGATCGGCGTGGCCGTGACCAGCCAGACCCGCTGCCCGGAGGCGAGGTGCATCTGGGCCAGGGCGTGCGTGCCCGGCCAGATCTTCTCGCCCATCACCTCGTCGTAGATCTCCTCGCCGATCTCGGTCAGCTCGGAGACCGAGTGGCCGGCGACGTAGCCCAGGCCCTGCTCACGGATCTTGGCGACGTGGTCGAGGTTCTCCCCGACGGCGAGGTACCACCCCTGCTTCCACAGCATCGCCGCGATGTCGCGGGCGCCGAAGAACTTGCGCCGGTAGAGGCCCTTGGCGAGGTGGAAGACGCTCGCGCCCCGCAGCAGCGTGTTGTCGAGGTCGAAGAACGCCGCGGCCGTCGGGTCCACCGGCACCGCCAGGGCGCGGTCGAGGTCATCCGGCAGGTGGACAGCAGCGGCGACGGTCTCGTGCTCGTCGGGCCCCGCCGGCAGCTCCATGGCACCAGCCTAGACCGGGACGGATCGGGCGACCGCGCGGCATACAGTGGTGAGGTGCCTGCCACCCTCGCACCGCGCATCACCCTGATCGGCAAGCCCGGCTGCCACCTGTGCGACGACGCCCGCGAGGTCATCTCGCGGGTGGCCGACGACCTCGGCGTCGGCTGGCAGGAGTGGTCGGTGCTCGAGGACGAGAAGCTCCTGGCGGAGTACGCCGAGCAGATCCCGGTCACGCTCGTGGACGGCCGCCAGCACGACTACTGGAGGGTCGACGAGCGGCGCCTGCGCGCCGCGCTCGGGGGCTGAACCGCGCATTGTCGGTGACATCGCTCACCTACCAGACGGCGGGGTCGGTTCGCGACTTTGTGCGTGTGTTCACAAAGACCTACCCTGAGGTGAACCCACGCGCTCCAGTCCGGCCTGTGACGTCCGGACCTGTACGGAAGGAGCCGGTGCGACAGTGACCGCCGACCCCGCAGCCCGTCGAGGAATCCCCGACGCGACAGTTGCCCGGCTACCGGAGTACCTGCGTGCCCTGACGGACCTCGCAGAGCGGGGCATCACCTCCGTCTCCTCCGAGGAGCTCGCCACGGCGGCCGGGGTGCGCTCGGCCAAGCTGCGCAAGGACCTCTCCCACCTCGGCTCGTACGGCGTGCGCGGGGTCGGCTACGAGGTCGACCTGCTCGCCTACGAGATCTCCCGCGAGCTCGGCCTCACCCAGGACTGGCCCGTGGCCATCGTCGGGCTCGGCAACCTCGGGCACGCCCTGGCCAACTACTCCGGTTTCGTCACCCGCGGCTTCCGCGTGGTCGCGCTGCTGGACCACGACCCCGACATCGTCGGCCAGCACATCGCCGGGGTGACCGTCCGGCCGATGGACGACCTCGAGCGGGTCGCCGAGGTGGACGGCATCGCCATCGGCGTCATCGCCACCCCGGCCGCCTCCGCCCAGGGGGTCTGTGACCGCCTGGTCGCCGCGGGGGTGCGCTCGATCCTCAACTTCGCCCCCTGCGTGCTCTCGGTGCCCCACGGCGTCGACGTGCGCAAGGTCGACCTGTCCATGGAGCTGCAGATCCTCGCCTTCCACGAGCAGCGCAAGGCCCTCGCCGCTCGCCGCACCCCGTTGCGCGAGGTGGTCCGGTGAGCGTCGTCGTCCTGGGCCTGTCGCACCGCACGGCCCCGATCCCCGTGCTGGAGTCGGTCTCCCTCGACGCCGAGGGCGTGGCCGCGCTGGCCCGCACCGTCCGCGCCGGGGAGAGCGTGCACGAGGCCGTCGTGGTCTCCACCTGCAACCGGCTCGAGGTCTACGCCGAGGCCGCGACCTTCCACGGTGCGGTCAACGAGATCGGCGAGGCGCTCGCCGCCAGCTCGGGCGTGCCGCTGGGTGACCTGCGCGAGCACCTCTACGTCCACTACGAGGACCGGGCCATCGCGCATGCGTTCACCGTCGCCTGCGGGCTGGACTCGATGGCGGTCGGCGAAGGTCAGATCCTCGGCCAGCTGCGGGAGGCCCTGCGCACCGCTCAGGCCGACGGCCAGGCCGGCGGCACCCTCGCCTCGCTGTTCCAGCAGGCGCTGCGGGTCGGCAAGCGGGCCCACTCCGAGACCGAGCTGGACACCGTCAGCGTGTCCCTGGTCGAGGCCGGGCTGGCCCGGGCGGCGCGCGCCCTCGGGCCGCTGGAGCAGACGCGGGTCCTCGTCGTGGGCGCCGGCTCGATGAGCAGCCTCGCCGCGGCGACCGTCGCCCGCGGCGGCGCCGGTGACCTCCTGGTCATCAACCGCACCCGCAGCAAGGCCCAGCGGCTGGCCACCACCACCGGCGGGCGGTCACTGCCGTTCGAGGACCTGCAGCAGGCGCTGCGCGAGGCCGACCTGGTCATCTCCTGCACCGGTGCCGTGGGCCACGTGCTCACCGCGGACATGGTCGCCCGGGCCGCCATCGACCGGGCCGGTCGCCCGCAGGTGCTCGTCGACCTCGCCCTGCCGCGGGACGTCGACCCGCGTGCCGCCGAGGTCGAGGCAGTCGACGTCGTCGGGCTCGAGGAGCTCGGCGCCGACCTCGCCCCGGGACAGGTGAGCCCGCAGCTGCAGCAGGTGCAGGACCTGGTGACCGCCGAGGTCGCCGCCTACCTCACCGGGCGCCGGGCCCAGGCCGTGGCGCCCACCGTCGCCGCCCTGCGCTCCCGCGCCGCCGACGTCGTGGCCGCCGAGCTGTCCCGTCTCGAGCAGCGGCTGCCCCAGCTGGACGAGAGCACCCGCGGCGAGGTCCAGCTCGCGGTG
>DASSPC010000438.1:0-2250 GCA_035699865.1 Oryzihumus sp.
GGCCTGCAGGACGCCTGGCAGGGCTCGGCCTCGCAGCGGTTCCAGGGGGTGGTCACCGAGTGGCGGGCCACCCAGATGCGGGTGCGTGAGTCGCTCGACCACATCAGCCGGGCGCTGGCCCGGGCGGGCAGCTCCTACAACCAGGCCGAGCAGCAGAACACCGCGATGTTCAGCGGCTGAGACCCCCGCGGGATGGTCGCGATGGTGGTGGCCGACGTGCCGTGATCGATCCACTTCCGCCACCACCATCGACTCCACCATCCGGGCCACCGGGGCTCGACCCCGGACAGGACGTCCGGCCCGACGCCGGGGTGTCTCCCTCGCGGCATTTCCCCGACCTGCAACCCTTCGGGGCACACCTGGCATCTACGTGGGTACCAGCAGCGCGGGAGGAGGGGGCGGGACACGTGGGACCACGGGAACGGCAGGACTCGGAGTTCGAGGTGTTCGTGCGCGCACGCACCGCCTCGCTGCTGCGGGTCGGCTTCCTGCTCACCGGGGACCAGCACCTCGCCGAGGACCTCGTCCAGACGGCTCTGGCGCGGACCCACCAGTCCTGGGGCCGGCTGACGGAGGTCGGCAACGCCGAGGCCTACACGCGCAAGGTGATGTACCACCTCCAGGTGAGCTGGTGGCGCCGGCGACGTGTCGCCGAGTCGCCGATGGCCGACCTGCCCGAGGCCCGCGGCGCCGACCCCACCTCCGGCACCGCCCTGCGGCTCACCGTCGAGCAGGCGCTGTGCCGGCTGACCCCGCGCCAGCGCGCCGTCATCGTGCTGCGGTTCTTCGAGGACCTCAGCGAGACGCAGACCGCGGCGGTGCTGGGGTGCTCGGTGGGCACCGTGAAGAGCCAGACCTCGCGGTCCCTGGCCCGCCTGCGCGTCGTGGCGCCCGAGCTGCTGGAGCACACCGACCCGACCCCCGAGAGGAGCCGGCCATGACCGAGAGCCTGGACCAGCTGCGGGCCGGTCTGCGCCAGGCGGCGACAGGGGTGCACGACGCCGACCTGCTGCCGGGGGTCCTGCAGCGATCGGCGTCCCGTCGGCGCCGGCGACGCGCTGTCGCGGCGGGTGTCACCGCGGTGGCCCTGGTGGCCGGAGGCCTGACCGCCACGCGACTCGCCGACCGCGGGCCCGAGGTCACCCGGCCTGCGGTCCCGACCACGCCACCGCTGGTGCCGCCCATTGCCACCTTCACCCCTCCCCCGGCCCTCCCGACGGGGCCGAGCCAGTCGGAGACGGATGCGCGCTGGGACCACGTGCTGCCCGAGATCGCGGCCCTGAGCGTGCGCGATCGTGTGGACCCGCTGATGGTCCAGGACGGCCCGGACGGCGCCTGGGTGGTGTCGCGGCTGCCGGAGGCCACGGCAGAGCGGATGAAACCGTCCTTCCAGATGGCATCGTCAGGGAACGTGGACAGCAGGAACCCCGGCACCATCGCGCCGCTCGACTACGGCGAGCTGCTCCTGATGGACCCGAGCCGCACCCGGATCGTGCGGGCGTTCCCGCTGCCGGCACTGGTGCCCCAGGCCCTGAAGGTGACGGCGCGGGGTGTCTGGGTCGCGCGCATCGGCGACCAGGCCCTGCCGGACTCGATGGTGGGCCACTACGACCTTGTGCGAAGCACCTGGGAGGTCATGGTCTACCCGTCCGCGGACCGGTCACGCTTCAACTCCGGCCCCGACGGCGCCTGGAGCGGCCCCGAGTGGCAGCAGTACCCAGGCGGCATCCCCGGCGGGCCGGTGCAGACGCCGGTCACCCTCACCGGCCCGGGCGGGGTCACGATCCGGGTCCAGCCCCAGGGCATGCGCATCGTCGGGCACTGACGGGGTGCGCCCCGCACCATCCCGACATGGTGCCCGGTATGCCGCGAAAGCTCGCCTCAGCGGGCCGGATTCGCGGCGCTGCGGGCACCAAGTGCACGGCGCGGGTGAGGGGCACGGCATACGGGAGCGGCGTGCCCGCCGGGCAACGCGAAGGGCGGCTCCCCCTCTCGGGGGAACCGCCCAACGCGTGTTGCTCAGACCTGCCGATCCGTCAGGATCAGAAGTCCATGCCACCCATGTCGCCGCCACCCGGGGCAGCCGGGGCCGCCTTCTCGGGCTTGTCCGCGATGACAGCCTCGGTGGTGAGGAACAGCGCCGCGATGGAGGCGGCGTTCTGCAGCGCCGAGCGCGTGACCTTGGCCGGGTCGATGATGCCCTCGGCGATCAGGTCGACGTACTCGCCGTTGGCCGCGTTGAGGCCGTGG
>DASSPC010000439.1:0-5048 GCA_035699865.1 Oryzihumus sp.
CCGGTCACCTCGGTGCGTCGCCTCACGCACCCACGGTGTCGACCGCGCGGACCGGGGCACACGGCATACCGGTGGGTCTCACCGGGCCGTGTAGCCGCCGTCGATGTAGAGCTCGGAGCCGGTGACGTAGCTGGCGTCGTCGCTGGCGAGATAGGCGACCCCGGCGGCGATCTCCTCGGGCTGACCGAGCCGGGCCATCGGCGTCCACGAGGTCATGACCTGCTCGAACTCGGTGCCCTTGACCGCGGTCAGGATCGGCGTCTCGATGAAGCCCGGATGGATCGAGTTCACGCGCACTCCCTCGCGTGCCCAGTGCAGCGCGGTGTTCTTCGTCAGCAGCCGCACCGCGCCCTTGGCGGCGTGGTAGGCCGGGGTGGTCCCGAACCCGCCGACCGTTCCGAAGATCGAGCTGATGTTGATGACCGAGCCATGGCCGGATGCCTTGAGCAGGGCCGCGGCAGTCTTCATGCCGAGGAAGACCCCGGTCTGGTCGACGGCGATGGTGCGCTCCCAGTCGGCCAGTGAGGTCTGCTCGATGGGGGCCATGTCGCCCATGCCCGCGTTGTTGACGAGGATGTCCAGTCGGCCCTGCTCGGTGCGGACCCGCTCCATGACCTCCTCCCAGCCCGGCTCGGAGGAGACGTCGAGGTGGGCGTACTCGGCGGTGCCGCCCTCGTCACGGATCGCCGCCACGACCTTCTCACCGAGGCCGTCCTGCACGTCGGTGACCATCACCGTGGCTCCCTCGGCCGCGAGGCGGTGCGCGATGGCCGCGCCGATGCCGCTGGCACCCCCGGTGACCAGGGCCACGCGGTCCTCGAGTCGCTCCATGTCGTCCTCCCGTCCAGCGGCGCGCCGGGTGACGCGCCCTCCCTCCAGACAGGCTCACGTGGGGCGGGCGCCGGGGCCAGCGACCTTGGTCCCGCGGGGGTGCGGCACAGGTCCCGGGCGGTGTCGGGCGCCACGCCGCGGCGACCTAGAGTTGGCCGAATGGACCTGCGCATCTTCACCGAGCCCCAGCAGGGGGCCACCTACGGCCAGCAGCTCGCGATGGCCCGCCGCGCCGAGGAGTGCGGCTACTCGGCGTTCTTCCGCTCCGACCACCTGCTCGCGATGGGCGACGGCGACGGGCTGCCTGGTCCGACCGACACCTGGACGACGCTGGCCGGCCTGGCTCGCGAGACCCTGACGATCCGGCTGGGCACCCTGGTGACCTCGGCGACGTTCCGCCACCCCGGGGTGCTCGCGGTGCAGGTCGCCCAGGTCGACGAGATGTCCGGCGGCCGGGTGGAGCTGGGCCTGGGCGCCGGGTGGTTCGAGGCCGAGCACGAGGCCTACGGCATCCCGTTCCCGGAGAGGGTGGGCGAGCGCTTCGACCGGCTCGAGGAGCAGCTCGCGGTCATCACCGGCCTGTGGGAGACCCCGGTCGGGGAGCGCTTCTCCTTCGACGGCAAGCACTACCAGCTCGCCGACAGCCCTGCGCTGCCCAAGCCCGAGCAGGACGCCGTGCCGATCGTCATCGGCGGCAAGGGCAGGAAGCGCACGCCCGAGCTGGTCGCCCGCTACGCCAGCGAGTTCAACCTGCCGTTCGTCTCGGTGGAGGAGTCCGCCGAGAAGTTCGAGAACGTGCGCGCGGTCGCCCGCGAGCACGACCGCGACCCGGCCACGATCACGATGTCCAACGCGCTGGTGCTGTGCGCGGGCGCCACCTGGGACGAGCTGACCCGCCGGTCCGAGGCGATCGGCCGCGACCTGGCCGAGCTGCGCGAGAACGGCCTGGCCGGCTCCCCGGCCGAGATCGTCGACACCATCGGCCGCTACGCCGAGGCCGGCTCACAGCGGATCTACCTGCAGGTGCTCGACCTGTCCGACCTGGACCACCTCGACCTGGTGGCCAGCGAGGTCATCCCCCAGCTCGGCTGAGGCCGGGGCCCCGGGTCAGCCCAGGGCGAGGACGTCGGCCAGGTGCTTCTCGGCGTAGGGAAGCACCTCGGCCACCGTCACGTCCCGGCCGAGCTCCTGGCTCAGCGAGGTCACCCCCGCGTCGGCGATGCCGCACGGGATGATCACCTGCGCCCAGGACAGGTCGCAGTCGCAGTTCAGGGCGAAGCCGTGCATGGTCACGTCCTGGCTGACCCGGATGCCGATGGCGCCGATCTTGCGGGCCGGGCCGCGCTCGTCGGCGGCGACCCACACCCCGCTGCGGCCCTCGACGCGACCGGCCTCGAGGCCGAGGTCGGCGCAGACGCGGATCATCATCTCCTCCAGGCGGCGCACGTGGGCGACCACGTCGACGGGGGAGGGCAGGCGCACGATCGGGTAGCCCACGAGCTGCCCCGGCCCGTGCCAGGTGATCTTGCCGCCGCGGTCCACATCGACCACCGGGGTGCCGTCGAACGGGCGCTCGTGCGGCTCGGTGCGCTTGCCCGCGGTGTAGACCCGCTCGTGCTCCAGCAGCAGCACGGTGTCCTCACCGCCGGCCACCACCCCCGCGTGGACCTCCCTCTGCGTGTCCCACGCCGCGCGGTAGTCGACGTAGTCCGGTGCAAACCCCAGGTGCTCGAAACGCATGGTGGAAGCGTACGCCGCGCGCACGGCATACCCTGCCTGCCCATAGGGTTTGCGGGACGACGCGCGAGCTGGGGAGCAGCAGGTCATGACACGCCACGACATCACGCCGGAGCAGGAGAACGCGGAGCGGGCCAAGGCCCCCGGGCGGACGCGCGTGGTCCGCCTGGTGGCGGTGCTGTTGGTGGTCCTGGGCTGGTTCGCCATCGGCAGCATCGGCGGTCCGCTGATCGGCAAGCTCAGCGAGGTGCAGAAGAACGACAACGCCTCGTTCCTGCCCAAGTCGGCCGAGTCGACCGAGGTGCAGAAGCTCGCGGGGAAGTTCACCGACACGACCACGCTGCCCTACTTCGTGGTGGTCGAGCGCCCCGGCGGGCTCACGCCCGCCGACCAGGCCGCGGTGCAGCAGTTCGTCGCCGGTATCCCGGACCTCACCTTCGCGGGCAAGGGCCGGACCCTGGGGGAGTACCTCAAGGAGACGCCCAGGTTCGCGGTTCCGAGCCAGGACAAGCAGGCGCTCCTCGTGCCGGTGCCCCTCGACAGCACCAAGGCCGCCGAGCCGTTGCAGGGGTCCTCGGCGCTCTACGAGGGCGCCAAGGCGATGCGCGAGTCGGCGGCGAAGACCCTTGCCCCGCAAGGCCTGAAGGTCTACGTCACCGGCCCCGGCGGCGTCCTCGCCGACTTCGTCACCGCGTTCAGCGGCATCGACGGCATCCTGCTCGTCGTGGCGCTCGGCGTCGTCTTCGTCATCCTGCTCGTGGTCTACCGCAGCCCGATCCTGCCGTTCGCGGTGCTCATCACCTCGATGTTCGGCCTGGCCGCGGCGGCGCTGGTGATCTACCCGCTCGCCAGGAACGGCACGATCGACCTCAACGGCCAGAGCCAGGGCATCCTGTCGATCCTCGTCGTCGGCG
This sequence comes from Oryzihumus sp., assembly GCA_035699865.1. GTDB lineage: Bacteria > Actinomycetota > Actinomycetes > Actinomycetales > Dermatophilaceae > Oryzihumus. Next base: position 3,483 of record DASSPC010000439.1, read on the forward strand.
CCTCCACCGACTACGCTCTGCTGCTCGTCTCCCGCTACCGGGAGGAGCTGCACGACCACCCGAGCAAGTGGGCGGCGATGCGCGCGTCGTGGCGGGCCGCCGCCGAGCCGATCATCGCCAGCGGTGCGACCGTCATCCTCGGCCTGCTCTGCCTGATGCTGTCCCAGCTCGGCAACACCCGCGGGCTCGGCCCGGTGGGCGCGCTCGGCATCGCCGGGGCGCTGCTGTCGGCCCTGACCTTCCTGCCGGCGGTGCTGCTGCTGTTCGGCCGCAAGATCTTCTGGCCGCTCATCCCGCGCGTGGACCACGTCCACGCCGAGGACTCCGTCGGCCGGCGCGGCATCTGGGGCAGGGTCGCCGGGCTGGTCGGTCGTCACCCGCGCAGGGTCTGGGTCACCACGCTCGTCTTCCTGCTGGCGTGCGTCGCGTTCGTCCCGACGCTGAAGGCCTCGGGCATCTCCCAGTCGCAGATCTTCCTCAACAAGGTCGAGTCGGTGACCGGCCAGGAGGTCCTCGCCCGGCACTTCCCCGCCGGCTCGGGCACCCCCGTCCAGATCGTCGCGCCGGCGGACAAGGCGCAGGCGGTGGCCACCCGTGCCAAGGCCGAGAGCGGCGTCGCGTCGGTGACCGTCGGGGACAACCCCGCGGCGCCGCCCAAGGTCGTCGACGGCCAGGTGCTGGTGCAGGCCACCCTCACGCCCGCCGCCGACAGCCCCGCGGCCGAGACCGTGGTGGAGAACCTGCGCCGCGACCTGCACCAGGTGAGCCCCGCCGTCCGGGTCGGCGGCAGCACCGCCATCAACCTCGACGTGCGGCACGCCAGCGAGCGGGACCTGAAGGTCATCATCCCGACGATCCTGGCGGTCATCTTCGTCGTCCTGATGCTGCTGCTGCGCTCGTTCGTGGCGCCGGTGGTGCTGGTCGTCGCGAACGTCATCTCCTTCGCCGCGACGCTGGGCGTCGCCGCGCTCGTGTTCAACCACGTCTTCGACTTCCCGGGCAGTGACCCGTCCACGCCGCTCTACGCGTTCGTGTTCCTCGTCGCGCTGGGCATCGACTACTCGATCTTCCTCATGACCCGGGTGCGTGAGGAGTCTCAGGAGCGGGGCACCCGGCCCGGCATCCTCGTCGGGCTCGCCGTCACCGGCGGCGTCATCACCAGCGCCGGAGTCGTGCTCGCCGCGACGTTCTCCGCGCTGGCGGTGCTGCCGATCCTGTTCCTGGTGCAGATCGCGTTCATCGTGGCCTTCGGTGTCCTGCTCGACACCCTGGTCGTGCGCTCGCTGCTCGTGCCGGCGTTCGCCTACGACATCAACTCCCGGATCTGGTGGCCGGGCCGGCTCTCGCGGTAGCGATGGGGCGGTCCGCCGGGCGCCGACCGGCGTCCGGCCGACCGGGTCCCGCGGCATAAGGTCGACCCGTGACGAACGTCGGTCTTGCAGGGTTCGGTTCCGCCGGACAGGGAATCCACGCTCCGCTGATGCGCGCCGCCGGCCTGAGGGTCGCGGCCGTGTCGACGTCCAACGCCGGGCGCGCGGCGCAGGCCCGGGAGGAGAACCCGGGCGT
>DASSPC010000440.1:0-19788 GCA_035699865.1 Oryzihumus sp.
TGGTGCGCTTCCCGGGTCGGCGTCGGCCGACGCGTGAGGACGGCGCGCCCGCGGCCGGGACGCCACCGACCGCGGGGTCACAGCCCGTGCCGTCCCGGCCTGTGGACTGAGCGCGGCCGCGACGGCAGGCACGCGGCATTCCGCGGTATGCCGGGCCCGCGGCAGCCGGCGCCGGCGTGACGAACGGGCGGTCCCGGAGCACTCTCCGGGACCGGCCCTTCGTGTGCACTCAGCGGTGGCGCGAGGGCGTCCAGGCCAGCTGCACGACCCGGTTTCCGAGCTCGCGCGAGACCAGCCGGCCACGACCGGGCACCGACGGGGTCGGCTTGATCGAGCCGATGAGCGGACCCTCGTCCGGGCTGCCCGAGAGGAGGATCCCCGGCGCGGCCAGGTCGCGCATCGACTGCAGGACCGGCTCGTAGAGCGCTCGGGCGGCACCACCGGAACGGCGGGTCACCACGAGGTGCAGGCCCACGTCGGAGGCCTGGGCGAGCAGCGGCACCAGCGGGGTCAGCGGGCTGCCGGCCGAGGTGACCACGAGGTCGTAGTCGTCGACGAGGACGAAGACCTCGGCGCCGCTCCACCAGCTGCGGGCGCGCAGCTGCTCGGGGGTCACGTCCGGGCCGGGCAGCCGGCCGCGCAGGTAGGCGGCCAGGTCGCGGATCTGCTCCGTGGCCTGGTCCTCGGTGGTGAAGTAGCCGGCCAGGTAGTCCTCGGGGATCTCCCCGAGCAGGGCACGGCGGTAGTCGACGGCGAAGACCTGAGCCTGCTGCGGGGTGTGCAGCCGCATCACCTCGCCGGCGTAGCCGCGCAGCATCGCGGTCTTGCCGGAGTCGCTGTCGCCGAAGAGGAACAGGTGCGGCTCCTCGGCCAGGTCAAGCCCGACCGGTGCGAGGTCGGCCTCGTCGACACCGAGCAGCAGGCGCCGGTCGTCGGCGCCGGCCAGCTCGCGCACCCGCTCCAGCCCGATCTCGGCGGGCAGCAGGCGCAGCTTCGGACCGCTCGGGCCCTGCCAGGCGCCGTTCACCCGCGAGATGAGGTCATCGACACCGGCACCGAGGGAACCGACGTCGCCGCTGTCGTCGACGCGCGGGATCGCGCCGAGGAAGTGGTGCCGGGTCATCTCCACCCCCCGGCCGGGACGGCCCTTGGGGATGTTGGCGGCGACGCGGCGGTCGATCTCGGAGTCGGTCGGGTCACCGAGGCGCAGCTCGATCCTGGTCCCGAAGACGTCCTTGACCTGGCTGCGGAAGTCCATCCAGCGCGAGGTGGTGGCGACCAGGTGCAGGCCGAACGTCAGGCCCCGGCCGGCGAGCTCCTGGATCTGTGCCTCGAGCTCCTCGAACTCGGCGCGCACGGTGGGCCAGCCGTCGATGACGAGGAAGACGTCGCCGTAGCCGTCATCGGCGGTGCCCTCGGCCCGGCGGCGGCGGTAGGTCTCGATGGAGTCGATGCCCTGCGCCCGGAAGTAGGCCTCGCGCTGGTCGACGATGCCGCGGACCTCGGCGATCGTGCGGCGCACCACCTCCGGCTCGTTGCGGCTCGCGACACCGGCCACGTGGGCCAGCTTGGTCATCGGCGAGAAGGCGCCGCCACCGAAGTCGAGGACGTAGAACTGCGTCTCCAGCGGGGTGGTCGTCAACGCCAGCGACGCCACCAGGGTGCGGGCGAGGGTGCTCTTGCCGGAGCGGGGGCCACCGACGATGGCCACGTGGCCGGCCGCGCCGCCGAGGGTGGCGACCAGGGTGTCCCGACGCTGCTCCAGCGGCAGGTCGACGATGCCCAGCGGCACCACCAGCGAGCCGGCGCCACGCCACCGGCGGCTGACCAGGCCGAGCGCGGGGTCGATGGACAGGTCGGGCATGAGCTGGTCCAGCGAGCTCGGCACGTCCAGCGGCGGCAGCCAGACCTGGTGGGCCGGCCGGCCCTTGCCCCGCATCCGGGCCACGGCGATGTCGAAGACGGCGCGGTCCTCCCCCGGGCCCGTCTCGACCGGCTCCGGCTCGCTGACCTGGTTGAGGCGCAGGACCGGCGCGGCGGTGAACGGCAGGATGTCGCTGACCACGGCCGAGGAGCTGGCCGCCGCACGGCGCCGCGACCTCGGCGGGCCGGAGACGTAGGCGGCCTTGAACTTCACCAGCGTCGTCTGGTCCGGCTTGAGGTAGCCCAGGCCGGGCACCGCCGGCAGCTCGTAGGCGTCCGGCACGCCCAGGACGGTGCGGGACTCGCCCGCGGAGAAGGTGCGCAGGCCGATCCGGTAGGACAGGTGCGACTCCAGGCCGCGCAGGCGGCCCTCCTCCAGCCGCTGCGAGGACAGCAGCAGGTGCATGCCCAGGGACCGGCCCAGGCGGCCGATGGCCACGAACAGCTCGACGAACTCGGGCTTGGCGCTGAGCAGCTCGGAGAACTCGTCGGCCACGATGAGCAGCGCGGGCAGCGGCTCGAGGTCGGCGCCACCGGCTCGGGCCCGCTCGTAGTCGTGGATGTTGGCGAAGTTGCCCGCGGCCCGCAGCAGCTCCTGCCGGCGCACCATCTCGCCGTGCAGGGCGTCCTGCATGCGCTCGACGAGGGTGAGCTCGTTGCTGAGGTTGGTGATGACCGCCGACACGTGCGGCATGTCGGCCATGCCCGCGAAGGTCGCACCGCCCTTGAAGTCGACGAGCACGAAGTTCAGCGACTCCGAGGAGTGGGTCATCGCCAGGGCGAGCACCAGGGTGCGCAGCAGCTCGGACTTGCCCGAGCCGGTCGCGCCGATCACGAGGCCGTGCGGGCCCATGCCCTGCTGGGCGGACTCCTTGATGTCCAGGGAGACGACCTGGCCCTGGGCACCGACGCCGATCGGCACCCGGAGCCGGTCGCGGGCCAGACGGGGACGCCACGCGGCGTCGACGTCGTAGTCGCGCACGTCGCCCAGACCGAGCAGGTCGACCAGCTCCGTGGCGGTGGCCAGGGCGTCGCGTCGCTGGGGCGCGGCACCGGCATACAGAGGGGCCAGCCGGCGCGCGGCGGCCTCCGCCTGCGCGATGGACATGGTGTCGGCCACGCCCTGGGCGGGCTCGTTGCCGACGGTGAGGATCTGCATCGGCGACAGGCCGGCATACGGGCCGGTCACCTGGGGCTGGCCGAGGGCCAGCCGCATCCGGCCGGGCGTGGTCAGCTCGTCCCAGCGCTCGGGCAGGTGCAGGACGGTGACGCCGAGGACACCCTCCTCGGTGACGATGGCGTTGCCCGGGGGCACCTCGCCGCCGTCGACCACGAGCAGCACGTGGGGCAGGACGGCCTGGTCGGTGCGGCCGAACCGGGGACGCTCGCGCAGGTCCTCCGGCAGCAGCGGCTCGAGGTCGGTCAGGGAGCTGGCGACCAGGCGGGACTGCCCGACGCCGTCCCGCTCGCGCAGGCTCTGGCTGTGCGGCAGCCACTTGACCCACTCCCACTCCGGCAGCGCCTGCTCGGAGGCCACCACGGCCACGACCAGCTGGTCGGGGGCGTGCTGGGCAGCGACCGCGCTCACCATCGAGCGGGCCAGTCCCCGGGTGGGCTGCTCCTCGCCGGTGACCTCGATGCGGGAGAAGAAGGGCAGGGAGACCGCGGCCGGCAGGTCCGGCTGGATCCGGTGCGTGGTCAGCAGCCGGTGCAGCGCCGACGCCGCGACCGGGTCGAGCTGGGCCATCGGCGGGGTCTCGGGAGCCTCGAGGGCGATGCACAGCGGCTGGTTGGTGCGGCCGAAGCGCACCCGGAGGAAGTCCTCGTCGGTGACCGCCCGCTCCCAGACGCGGGAGCGCTCCTCGCACAGCACCGGAAGAGCATCGGGGGCCGGGTAGTTCCACTGGGCGGCCCTGCGTTGGCGGCGCGCCGCCTCACGGACGGTCTCGCGGACCTCGGCCAGGTAGGAGAGGTACTCGCGACGGGCCTCGCTGACCCCGGCGCTGTGCTGCTGCTTCTGACGCCAGCCGCTGACGCCGACGAAGCCGACGGAGGCCAGCAGGAACATGCCGGCGGCGATGTAGCCCTTGACGCCGGGGCTGGCCAGGGCGACGAAGGCGATCGAGCCCACCGAGCCGAGCATGGGCACGGCGTTCATCAGCAGGCTGCTGGCACCCTCGGACGGGGTGATCTCCGGCGGTGGCTGCAGGACGATCCGCCCCGACGGCACCTCGGGAGCCCGCTCGCGCGCACCCCTGCGCAACGTGACTGCCATGCGTGCGCCTCCTGCTGTTCCGGCGTCCCCCACCGTCGCGACGGGACTCGCGCTTCCCCAGGCCGGCGTCGCCGGCGAGCCGCCAACCTACCGTGCGCCCGCAACCGGTGACGACCGCCCGGCCACGTGGGGCGCCGGGGGGCACTAAGGTGCTGCCGGAGCACGGACCGACAGGGGGAGGCTCGGATGACGTTGACCGACGCTGCCGCGCAGCGGGTCACCGTGGTCGCCGGGGGACGGCACCACGACCTCGTCGCCCCCTCCCAGGCACGGGTCGGCGACGTGCTCCACGCCCTGGGGATCGCGGCGGACGACCAGCGGTATGCCGTGGCCACGCCCCTCGGGCGGGTGTTCGGCCCCTACGACCTGCTCGCCGAGGTGGCCGCCGAGGCGACCGTGCTGACCGTGGTCGACTCAAGCGGCGCCGAGGGCCCGCGCGGCCTGGTCGACCTGGACCGTTCCCCCGGCGCCTCCGGCGGACGCGTCCGCGCCATCGACCCGGCCCCGGCGCCGGCGGTCGAGTCGGGCGCCCCCGGCGCGCACCCGTCCCTGAACGGCAGCAGTGACCCCGCCTCCCCTTCCTCTACCGCCGCGCTGGCCCTGGCCGCGGCGCCCGCCGGCCTGGCCCTCGTGGCGCTGGCAGTCCTCGGGACCGGCACCTTCGGCCAGCACCACACCGACCTCCCCTGGCTGTGGGGCTGCTCGGCCGCCCTCTTCCTCATCACCGCGATGGCCCTCGCGCTCCGGACCGGCAACGACCGCGCCTCAGTCGGGGCACGCCTCGTGGCGCCGGTCCTCGGCCTCGCTGCCGGCATGAGCCTGCCGGCCCTGGACGCCGCCGGAGCCGGGCGGGTCGCCCTCATCGCCGGCTGCACGGTCGGCGCGGTCGTCGCCGGCGTGGCCCGGGTCAGCTCCGGCGAGCGCGAGGGCGCCGCGCGGGTCGCCCTGGTCGTCCTGGCCTTGCTCGGGGTCGTGAACGTGCTGGGCGTCCTGCTCGAGTGGCCGGGCTTCGCCGTGGCCGCGGTGGTCGCCGGCCTGGCACCGATGGTGGTGCGGATGCTGCCGTCGCTGAGCCTGGACGTCCCGGACGAGCAGCTGGTCGACACCGAGCGCCTGTCCACCACCATCTGGTCGGTCCGGGAGCCGACCCGTCGGCGTCGGCGCCGGATCCGCGTGCCCGAGCTGCAGCACCGCTTCCGCGAGGCTCGGGACGTGGTCGCCGCGGGCACGCTGTGGGGCGCCGCCCTCGCCCCTGTGGCGCTGGCCGTCCTGCTGGCCACCCCGGGTCGGACGAGCGTGTCCCGCTGGGGTGCGGTGGCGTTGTGCGTGCTGACCGTCATGGGCCTGGGCTACCAGTCGCGCGCCGTGCGCGACCGGCTCCCCCGGTTCGCGCTCCTCGGCGCGGCCGCCGTGGTCCTCGCCGAGGGGCTGTATGCCGTGGGCCAGGGTGCCGGCCCGGCCGCGGCCGCGGCTGTGCTCGCCGTGGTCCTCGTCGTGGCAGTGGCCTGCCTCGCCGCAGCCATGGCGCTCACCCGAGGCTGGACCTCCCCCCGCCTGTCCCGCCTGGCTGACGCCCTGGAGGGCCTGGCGGTGGTGTGTGCCCTGCCGGCCGCCCTCGTGGCCGGCGACGTCCTTGAGATCCTCCGACGCACCACCTCTGGTTAGGAGCCCTTCCGTGACCGAGTCGAGCACCTGGCTGCCCACTGACGACACGTCACCCGAGACGCCGAGCCGAGGCGGGATGAGACTGCGCTACCGCCTGGCCCTGGTGCTGGCGTTCCACCTCGTCGTGCTCGCCTCCGCGTGGTGGGCGCTCAGCCCCGACCTGGGCAGCAGCTCGGCAGACCCCGGCGGCATCCCCTTCGTGGGCGTCCTGGTCGCCTGGGCGGTGTTCCTCCCGATCACCCTGCAGGTCCCCTCGCGTGTCCCGCTCGGGGCAGCCGTCGGAGCGTTCATCGTCTGTCTGGCCGCCGTGTGGATGCTCGTCCCCACGATCGAGGGCGTCTATGCCCACACCGTGATGACGAAGGTCGACGGCGCCACCGCGGAGAAGGTCGTCATGCTCGACAACGAGATGCAGCGCGTGGACTACCGCCTGCCTGACGGGAGGCTCGTCCAGGGCTACTACATCGAGCAGATCGTGGACCGCAGGGCACGACGGGCCTACGAGTTCAACCACGCGTCCCTGCCCGGGCTGCGCACCGGCCCGTTCGACACCCTCGCCCCGGGCCAGAAGCTCTCGGTGCTCTACGACCCGACGGGGCACGCCTACGCCCGCAACGCCGACGCCAACGGCAGCCAGACCACGTCCACGATCCGCCTGCTCCTGGTCGGCGCCGCCTGGGTGGTCGTCGAGCTGACCTGCCTGCTGGCCCTGGTCCGCCGGCGCAGCCTGGCGCAGCGTCTGGGCAAGGAGGCCGACGCGGAAGCGGGCCGGACGGCATGAGTCGCGCGGGTCGCGGCCGTGCGTCCTGCTCAGTCCTCCGGGCGAGCGACCGGCAGGGCTTGTAGCTGCTCCACCAGGGCTCGCAGCTCGGCCTGGTCCTGCCGGACCACGCCGAACAGCGCGCCGGTCTCGTCCTCCTCGCCCTCCTCGGGCTCGGCCTCCTGCATCTGCGCCAGGCTGTGGGCCTGCTGACCGGCATGCGTGCGCAGGCGCTCGGCCTCGATGGAGGCGTCCTCACCGCGGACCACCGCGGACACGCTGGTCTGGTTGAGGTCGATCCGGCGCTGGAGCCTGGCCCAGTCAGGCCCCAGCTCTCCCCGCCGGGCCTGCTCGGCACGCTCCTCGTCCGCCCCACGCAGCTCCTCACGGAGCTGCTTCAGGTCCTCGTCGAGCCCGCGGTTGAGCTCGCGGATCTCGCCGATGAGGCCGTGGACCTCCCCGAGCGCCTCCCGGGCCTGCGCCAGGCCCCGGTCGGCAGCGCCCCCGTCGCCGGCCATCACGCGAACGCCTTTGCGGCGGCGTCATCGGCCTCGTCGGCGGCCACCAGGTGCATGCTCGCCGTGAAGCCCTTGAGTGCCACGGTGATCCCCTTCAGCACGGCGTTGATGGTCTCGATCGCTGACGCCACCTTGTGGAGGATGACCAGGTACTTCTTGAGGAGCTCATAGCCGCGGTGGATCTTGTCCCAGAAGGACCTGATGTGCACCGCCACGTCCGCCGCACCCGCCAGCCAGCCGATCACGGGCACCGTGGCCTCGACGGCGAGGCGCTCGACCAGGTCTCCGATGAACGAGATCACCGTGGCGATGCCTTCGGCTGCGGCCTTGGCGGCGTCGACCAGCGCGCCGGAGAGCTCGGAGAGGGTCCTGCATCCCTCGCCGTAGGTCGAGTAGCCCTCGCTGAGCGAGGTCATCCGGGCCCGGAAGGCGTCACCGGCCTCGCCCTGCCATGACGTCTGTGTCTGCGCCGGCAGCACGGCGAAGTTCTTGCCGACGGCGGCGCACGCCTCGCCGGCCTGGACCCACCCGCCCTGCGCGCGCTGCATCGCGGTCCAGTCGCCCACCAGGGGCTTGACCAGCTCCTCGATCGGGCTGATGCCGAAGGCCTCCCGGATGAACCCGAGCAGGTGCCCGAGGATGAATCCGCAGTCCTCCTCGAGCTTCTCGGCGAAGTCCTTGGGGTCGGGGATGCCCGGCTCGATGAGCGCGGAGCGAGGGTCGATCGTCTCGGCGATGCTCACCACGTGCCTCCCTTGTCGTTGTTGGCCCAGTCCACGCCGCCGGTGTTGGCGGGGCCGTCGGCCAGCCGCTGGGCCTCGGCCTGGCTGGCCCACGCCTCCTGCGCGTCACCGATCCCGGAGACGACCTCGTGGCCGTTCTTCCACAGCTCCTGGCCCTGCTGGACGAGCTCGACGGGTGCCCCGAGCTCCTGCGGCGCCCACGCACTGCCGGGCCGCCGGTTCTGGGTGATGTTGCCGCTCTGGTCCGCCGCCCCGGAGTAGGCGGTCCCCTCGGGCACGTGCGACGCGGCATACCGGCTTCCCCGGTGGTAGCCCTGGTCGAACCCGCTCTGGACCCGCGTCTCGTGCGCATAGTCCTCGCCCGTGCGATAGCCACCCGCCGGGTCGAGACCGGCACCGCCGCCCTGGTCGTAGAGGCCACGGTTGTGGCGGCCCGCCCGCCACTGGTCCAACCGGTTGGGCTTGGGCTCGGTCTCGGGGTCGTTGATCGCCCAGGCGTCCTTGCCGGACTCCCTGGCCAGCTCCCAGCCACCCTTGAGCGCAGCCTTCCCCCCGGCCGCCCACGGGGACTCGCCCTCGTCGTAGCCGTCGGCGTTGTAGCGCGACAGCTTGGCGTAGCCCTGGGGCAGGGGCACGGTGTCGCGCGCCGGGCCCAGGACCCCGCCGCCGATCGGCGGTCTGTAGGGCGCCACGGTGCGACCGGCCGCCTTCTCCTTCTCGGCGAACCGGTCGTAGGCGGCCTTGTCCATGCGCAGGTAGGTGGACCTGGTCAGCCCGATCTTGGACGCGCAGTGCTCGGCGACCTGGCCACCGTGGTCCAGACCCGTCTCGGCCTGGCTGAGGCAGCCGCCGTAGTGCCCGTGCAGGAGGCTCATCAGCCCCCGGAACGCCCCCGGCGCAGAGCAGGTGCTGCTCACGTAGCCGCGGATCGCTGCCATGTGGCCCTGCTGCCGCTCGAAGAGCTGCTGGGCCAGGTCCATCTGGCCCATCTCGACGTCGAATCCCCCGCCACCCATGGGTGACTCCTCCCTGACCTCATGAACCCCGTGGTATGCCGGGTGCGCCGGCCAGCAGGCCGGCGCACCTCAGCGGTCATTCCCAGACGGACGGGCTCGCGCCGGTCTCGTCGTCGTACCAGTTCTCCTCGTCCTCGTGGGTGAGGTAGTCGCGGTCCCGCTTGTGTCGCCCGTCGGCACCGCCGCCGGCGCCGCCGCCCTGGGCGCTGCCGCCTGTGCCGCCGGCCGCACGGGAGCCGGCAGTGCCCCGGGACCCGGCCGCCCCCTCGGAGACCGCACCCTCGGAGGCCGCGCCACGGCCGCCCGGGCTGTCGAGCTTGGGCACGCCGTACTTGCCGGCGCCGGAGGCGCCACGGATCGCGGAGCCACCGGCGCCGCTGCCACCCATCCCGCCGCTGCCGCCACCGGCCATGAGGCCACCGCGGCCGCCTGCGGCCTCACCGGCCGCGGCACCCGCGCCGCCCGGCATACCGGAGAGGGTGCCACCGGCGCGGACCATGCCCGCCGCGCCGCGACCGCCGGCCGAGCCCAGGGCCGCCTCGCCGTCGGCGACGACCGAGCCGAGCCCGCCGCGCAGACCGCTGGTCAGGCCCGACAGCCCGCCCTTGGCCGCGCCGGAGCCACCGCGCAGGATGCCGCCCACGGAGATGCCACCGGCGAGCATGCCACCGACGCCGGCCGCGCCGGTCAGCCCGGAACCGTGACCGCCGGACACACCGCTGACGCCAGCCGGCAGCGAGACGCTGCCGGGGATGACCCCGCTGACCGTGCCGTCGGCAGCGGTCACGAAGTCACTGCCCGGACCGGAGTGCCCGAAGGACGGGGCGACCTGGGCGATGGTCTGGTCGCCGCCCTGGGTGTTCCAGCCGGAGCTCGCGACGTAGTGGTTGGTGCCGGAGGTGCTGGCCCCGTTGAACGGAGTCGACCCACCGCCGGGACCACTACGGACCGGCGGCGGAGGCGGCGGGGGGTCCACGATCTGCGGCTTGGTGACGTGCTGGTAGCCCTCGACGGGAACCCGTGCCGTCGCGGCACCCATGTCGGAGTTCAGGCCGCTGAGCACCGATGCGGCGGCCGCCTCACGCTTGGCCTTCTGGTCGGCCACTGCCTGGTCGTAGGCGGCCTGGTCCAGCTTGGACGGCACGGTCGTGCCATCGGTCTTGCACATGCCGGGCGAGGTGTACTGCTGGGCATCGACCGACACGGGCACGGTGGCCACCCGGGTCTCGTAGGCGGTCTGGGCGTCGTTCGCCGCCGCGACGGCCTGGCCCAGCGCGTCACTCACCTGTCGCAGCTGGCGGGCTCGTGAGTCGAGCGCGGTCTTCAGGGTGTCCATCGCCCCGTAGGCCGCGGTGGCGGCATCACCCTTCCACGAGGCGCCGAGCTCGTTCCTGGTTGCCTCGACGCTCTTGGCGAGCGCCTCGATGTCGTCTGCGGCCTTGCTCCAGTCCTTGGCCGCGGGTCCGGCCTGGGACGAGAACGAGTAGATCTTGCGGAGCTCCTGCTCCTTCGGGCCCCCGGCGTAACCGCCGCCCCCGTCAGCTGCCACTGCCATGACTGCTCCCCTCCAGTGCCTTCTCCTTGGCCGGCACCTGCCGGCTCCGTCCCCGCCTGACAGCCATCGCCGCCCCACCGGCAGCCACCAGCACGATCACCACACCGCCGAGCACCCACGGCAGGGGTGATCCGCCTCCTCCCGTCGAGCGCGGAGCGTTGGCCGCAGCCCCGGACGTCGCCGACGGCGTGCCCGTCGCTGTCGCGCTTGCGCCCTGCCCGGGCAGGGGCTTGCCGGTGACCTGGCTCCACGTGGGCAACACCGTGTCGGCGTTGCTCACCTCGAGGACCGGGTTCACGTCCGGGAACTGCGCGGCTGTGCGGTACATCATGTCCGCAGGGTCGAAGATCCCCCAGCCGTAACCGCCACCGGACTGCCGGACCCCGGGGAACCCGGACCCCACCCGGCGGAAGTCATAGACCCACCCGCGGGTCCCGTGGGAGGTCGTGCCCTGCTTCAGCCCCGGGGTGTTGACCATCATCTGCAGGAGCTGGTTGCCCGTGGCCTGCGGGAAGTGCGACCACACCGCGGCCAGGCCGCCCGCGACGAGCGGGGTCGCGAGTGAGGACCCGCTGCAGGTGCAGGTGCCACTCACCCAACGGCCGCCCTGGTGGGAGCCCATGAGCAGGTTCGTCCCGGGGGCGGCGATGTCCACCTTGCCCGCGCTCTGGGTGCCGTGCGCCGCGTCGGGGTCCAGCTTGCCGTGTCGGTCCACGAAGTTCACCGAGACGACGCCGTTCGCGAGCGCGGGGTAGTACACACCCCCCTGGTCGTCGGTGCCGGCGACCACGATCACCCCGGCACGCTCCGCACGGGCGAGGGACTCGATGAAGTAGGGCTGGTTGAACTGCCCGCTGAGGCTGATGCTGATGATCTTCGCCCCGTCCTTGACGGCCTGGTCCACGGTCTGGCCCATGGTCTGGTCGACGGAGTTGTTGCAGATGTCGTTGTCGTCCTTGCCGATGGCGTAGTAGCGCAGCGTGGCGTCGGGAGCGATACCGCGCACGCCGGGACCACCGTTGCCCCGGCCTGTCCCCACGATCAGCGAGGCCACGTTGGTGGCGTGGTCGGCTGACGCGTCCCGGGCCGTGGCCAGACGCTGGTTCGGGCAGAGCGTCTTGACCGAGGCCAGCTTCCCCTTCAGCTCCGGGACGTCGGGGTCGATCGGGAGGTCGATCATCGCCACCGTGATGCCCTTGCCGGTGCCGTACTTGTGCAGCTCGTCGTAGCCCATGGCGTCGTACCACCACTGCGACGGCCGGTCCGCCGCGGGCAGGACCGACGGGATGTGCGGCGCCGCCTGCGCCGCCGGCGCATGGGAGAGCGCGGAGGCGAGGGTCGTGCCGAGCCCCAGCGTGAGAGCGACCGCCGTCACGAGGACGCGGCGCCATCTGCCTGTCGGACGGGCGGTGGTCGGGCTCACGTGGCTCCTTCTCGTGCTGGCCGCGCCGTGCTCAGGCACCCGGCTTGGCGCTGGCGTAGGGGTCGGCGCTGGCCTGGACGGGGGTCTGGTCCTTCGACGGTGTCGGCGCCGTCGTCGGGGCGGAGCTCGTCGGTGTGGGCGCGACCGTGGCAGCGTCGCGCTGGTCAGCGGAGGTCGGGGCTGTCGCCGGCGCGTGGGGGTGCTGCCCGTGGGTGGTCCCGTGGACGAGGTTCGAGGCGTCCGCCGCCTCCTCGGTGTGCGTCTGGGCGTCGTAGCTCCGCTGCGTCGCCAGGGTGGAGTCGTCGTTGCCGAAGTGAGCGAAGACGGACTCGGCGCGGTGGTCCCGGTCCTCCATGTGCTGGGCCACCGCGAGCAGCTTCTCCTGGTAGGCCTTGACGTCCTTCTGGACGCCGGCCAGCGTCGCGACGTAGATGTCGTAGGCGGCCTGGTAGACCTGACCGAACTCCCGGCAGGAGGGGATGTCCGAGAAGGAGTCGGCGGTCAGCCCTGTCTGCGTGACCTTGGTGTGCCCGTCCCTGGCGTGCTCCTGCCACACCGCACCCTTGGACTGGGCCAGCCGGCGGATCATGTCGAAGTCGTACTCGGCGTGCTGCCCCCCCGAGTAGCCGCCGCCCCCATCTGCCAGGTCGTTCATCGCGTCTCCCCTTTCACGCGTTCGTGCCGTTCACTCGCAGCTGTCGCGGCACGTGCCGGGACCCCGCGCGGGGCTCCGGCACGACCGTGGCGGCTACCAGAGGTTGGTGTTGTGCTTCTCGCCCTCGGAGTAGTCCTGGTGGCTGGCGTCGACGGCGGTGCCGATGTCGGCCAGCAGCTGCTTCATGTCCTGGATCGCCGAGGTCCACTGGGCCTTGGCCTGGGTGTAGGCCTCGGAGGCCGAACCCGTCCAGTCCGAGCGCAGCGGGGCCAGCGACTGGTCCATCTGCTGCAGCTTGCTGTCGATGTTGTTGGCACCGGCCTTGATGTCGCCGGCCGCCTGCTGGAGTGCGCCGAACTCAACCTTGAACATGTGCGTTCCCCCTGATTCAGCCGAGACGGGACTGGAGCTTGCTGAACGACGACTGCGCCGAGTCGTCGCGCTGGGTGTAGGTGCTCTGCGACGAGCGCAGGTTGGACTCGAAGCGGTTCAGCGCGTCGATGATCTTGCGGGAGTCCTCATCCCACCGGTTCATCGCGGACTGGAAGCTCGTCGAGCCCGAGCCCTTCCACTGCGCGCCGATGCCCGCGAGCTTGCCGCGCAGCGCGCTCAGCTCGGAGTTCAGCTGGTCACGGGTGTCGGAGATGATCTTGGCGCCCCGGTCAATTGCACCATCGGCAGCTGAGACTTCACCGGCCATGTTTGCCTCCCCTGTTACGTGGCCCCCCCACGGGGCGCGTGACGTGTCGTGTCCTGTGGCATGCACGTGCCTCAGCCCCGCTGGGACGAGGCCGCGAGCAGACTAGCCCAAAAGGACTAGTCCTCGGCAGCCCCTCGACGTGGCTATGCTCGACCCGCCCTCGGCCGTGGCGCTCGGGGCGCGCACGCCGTGACCGTCACCCGGGGAGGGGCCCGTGACCCAGACCAGCACTGCCGCGACCACGCTGATCCGCCTGTCCGTGACCGCAGGCACGCGGCGGGCCGACCTCGGGCTGCCGGGCGGGATCCCCGTTGCGGAGATCATCCCCGAGCTCGCGCGTGAGCTTGGTCAGCTGGACCTCGACAGCGTCTCGCAGGGCTTCCGGCTGGTCCGCCACGACGGGATCCTCGTCGAGCCCGACCGCAGCCTGGCGGCGCAGGGGGTCGAGGACGGGTTCGTCCTCGCCCTCGAGCCGGGCGGTGACGCGGTCGAGACCAAGGTCTACGACGACGTGGTCGAGGCGGTGGCCGACCTCGTCGAGTCGCAGTTCGCCCCGTGGACGGCGGAGAACAGCGCCCGCACCGCGCTCGGCGCCTCGGTCGTCTTCTTCCTGGCCGGGGCCGTGGCCCTGTTCACCGCCCGCGGGCACGGGGCGCTCGTCGTCGCCCTGGGTGCGGTGGTCGCGGCCCTCCTCGTGGTCGTCGCCGCCGTCCTCGCGCACACCCGCGACCAGCACGTGCCCGCCGCCGCCCTGGCCGTGGTCGCCACCGCGTATGCCGCGGTGGCCGGCTTCGCGGTGTCCACGCACGGCAGCGTGTGGTCACGACCGCTGCTCTACGCCGGGGCCGCGATGTGCGTCGCGGGCATCGCCGGGGTCGTGGCGGTGACCCAGTACCGCTCCATGGTGGGCGCGTCCGCCGCCGTCGGCCTCGCGCTGGCCGTGGTCGGCGCCCTGACCGCGTTCACCGGCTGGGCCGTCGCCGGGATCTGCGCCGTGATGCTGGCCGTCGCGGTCATCACCAGCAACCTGCTCCCCTGGCTGGCCGTCTCCACCAGCCGGCTGTCGACCCACCCCGCGCGCACCGAGGCCGAGATCTACGCCGACGCGCCGCGGGTCGAGCGCGCGGCCGTGCGCCGCCAGGTCCGCCTCGGCCACCAGCTGCTGCTGGCCCTGAGCATGGCCACCGGTCTGGTCGCCCTCGTGTGCGCCCCGCAGGCCGCGTCCGCCGGCGTGCTCGGCACCGTCCTGGGCGCGACCGCGTTCGCCGCAGTCCTGTTGCGCACCCGGCACAGCCGCACCCGCTCCAGCGTCCTGGTCGCCATGGTCGTCGGGGTGCTCGGCCTCGCCGTCGTCGGCGTCAGCGCCGCCCTGACGCACCCGTCGTGGCGGCCGTTCATGGGCGTGACCCTCGCCGGCGCCGCCGCCGTCGTGGTCGCCCTGGCCCTGCTGGCACCGCGCTCCCGCGTGGGCCTGGGCCGGGTCGCCGACGCCCTCGACGGGGCGTGCCTCGTGGCCCTGCTGCCGCTCTCGCTCGCGGCGGCGGGGGTCTTCTGAAAGTGACCGAGCAGACATTTGCCGCAATCGACCGACCGATCGTAAGGTTCCCCCGACTCCGTCACGGAGCCGGGGGCACGACTTCTGACCACCTCAAGGGGGACCTGTGACTTCCATGCGCCGTCTCAGTGCCATTGCCGCTGCCGGCCTGACCAGCGCCTGCCTCGTGGGCGCGACGCCGTGGGTGGCGCAGGCACACACGCTGGACACCGGGGTCCGGGTGGCCGCCGCGATCCCCGCCGCGGACGACCCGACCACCCCCACCGACACGCCGACGGACACGACGCCGCCCACCACGCCGAGCGACACGTCCACGGACACGCCGACGGAGACGACGTCCAGCTCGTCGACGACCACCGAGCCGCCGACCGACGGTGGCGGCATCGGCGTGACGGTCACCGCGACGCTGCCGTCCCTCCCGGGCCTGCCCGGCGACAACGGCAACGGGCACGGCAACGGACACGGCAACGACGGCGGCGGCTCGGTCCCGACCGGCAGCCTCGATGGCGGCAACGCCGGCGCCGACGGCGCGGTCAAGGGCGGCGCCTGCGGTGGCCTGCTCTGCGCGGGCAGCTCCTACCAGAACGCCGTCGGCGCCCAGGACCCGGCCCGCGCCCAGGCCCCCGCCCAGTCGGGCAACCCGGTGCTCGCCTACACCGGCGCCAACATCGTCCCGCTGCTGTCCCTCGCCGCAGCCCTGCTGATGCTGGGCATCGGCACCCTGGTGGTGCGTTCGCGCCTCCAGGCGGCGCACCAGCGGCGGCACTGACGCGACGGGCACGGCATACACCTCGGGCGGGGCGGACCACCTTCGGCGGGCCGCCCCGCCCTGTCGCTCTCACACGGTGAAGGCAGGGAACCTCTGTGGCAACCAAGAAGGACCTGGTCGAGGCTCAGTCGTTCAGCCGCCGGCGGCTCACCACCGCCTTCGTCAGCGGCTCGCCGGGCGGCCGTGAGGTCGAGCCGCAGCGTCCGCTGCGCGCCGTCGTCGGTGGTATCGCCCTGTCGGTGCTGCTGGGCCTGGGTGGCCTCGCGGCGGGCGCCCTGCAGCCCTCACTGCCCGCCGGGTGGGACGACAACTCCCTGGTGATCGCCAAGGCCAGCGGCGCACGCTACGTCGCCATCAAGCAGGTGCTCTACCCGATCATCAACACCTCCAGCGCCCGCCTGCTGATCCCCGCCGACTCCTTCAAGGTCGTCACCGTCGACGACGACAAGATCACCCGGGCACCCCGCGGCGCGACGATCGGCATCCTCGGCGCCCCCGACTCCCTGACCCCGCGCGAACGCCTGGTCCGCAGCGGGTGGGTCTCCTGCGCCGGCCGCTCCGGCGGCGTCCGCACCACGCTCGGGTCGGGGACCGCGAGCACCCCCGCCAAGGACAAGGCCGTGGTGGTGCGCACCGGCGGACGGCTCTTCGTGGTGACTGGCGGCTACCGCCTCCCGGTGGCCACGGGCGACGGTCCCGGGGTGCTGCGCGCGCTCGGGCTCGACGGCGCCACACCGGTGGAGGCCCCGGCGTCATGGACGAACCTGTTCCCCAGCGGGCCCGAGCTGAGCCCCCTGAGCCTCGACGGCGTGGGCCGCAGCGTGTCGGGGCTCCCGCACGGCGCCACTGTCGGCTCGGTGCTCGCCGTGACCACGCCGGGCGGCGACCCCCGGCGTTACCTGGTCACCCCCGGCGGTGACCTGGCCCTGCTGCCGCCGTTCGCCTACGCCCTCTACCAGCTCGGCTCGGGCCGCACCGTCGGCAACGACATCGCGGCCACCCCCGCCGAGGTCGGCTCGCTGCGCACGACCGACAGCTCGATCGTGCCCTCGCAGTGGCCCGAGCAGGTGCCCACGGCCCTGGACGGGGTGCCGTGCGCCACGCTCACCGCCGGACCGACTTCGCTGCCGAGCGTCGCCCTGAGCACGGCGCCCTCGGTGGCCACGCCCGCGCAGGGCACGCTGACCACGGTCGAGGGCGGTGCCGGCGCCCTCGTGCGGGCGATCGGCGACAACATCATCAACCGCGGCCCGGTGCTGGCCATCGACCAGACCGCCACGGCCTACTCCGTCGAGGGCGGTGACGACGTGCTCGCGCGCCTGGGCTACGCCAAGGGCGACGTCACCCCGGTGCCGCAGGCGTGGCTGGAGCTGTTCCGCTCCGGGCCGACCCTGTCGGTCAGGGCCGCGTCGTCCGCGATCTCGACCGGCCGATGATGCGCGCCCGCCGACTGCTCGCCCTCGCCGCGGCCACGAGTGTCGCGGCGGCCGGGCTCACGGTGTCCGCGCCAACGGCGGCGCAGGCCCAGGAGTGCAACCCCAGGATCGCCCAGCTGGTCAAGGACACTCCCCCGGCGCTGCAACGGCTCAACGCGCGCTACGCCTGGGGTGTCGCCACCGGGCGCGGGGTCGTGGTGGCGGTCGTCGACTCCGGCGTCGACCGTCACAACACGCACCTGCGGGACGCGCTGGTGCCGGGCAGGAGCTTCGTGCCCGGAGTGCCCGCCGACGGCGACGCGGCCGGCCACGGCACCGCCATCGCCGGCGAGATCGCGGCCCGCCAGGTCCCCGGGTCCGGTGTGGTCGGGCTGGCCCCCGACGCCAGGATCATGCCCGTGCGCGTCTTCTTCGGCGCCGACGACCAGAGCCGCGCCGCGGGGGTCGGCCCGCGGCCGGACCGCATGGCCGAGGGCATCCGCTGGGCGGCTGACCACGGGGCGCAGGTCATCAACGTCTCGATGAGCACCCCCACCGACGACGCCCGGCTGCGTGACGCGGTGCGGCACGCGACGGATCGGGGGGCGCTCGTCGTGGCCTCCGCCGGCAACCGGACCACCGCGGAGGACAAGAGCGACGGCGTCCGCTACCCCGGCGGCTACCCCGAGGCCGTGGCGGTCTCGGCCGCCGACCTCGGCGACACCGTCACCGACGACTCGATCCACGGGCCGCACGTCGACCTGTCCGCGCCCGGCACCAACATCCTGACCACCTACTACGGGGCCGGGGACTGCCTCATCAGCGCCGAGGGCGAGTCGACCAGCTTTGCCACGGCCTACGTCTCGGCGTCGGCGGCCCTGCTGGCCCAGCAGTTCCCGCACGCCACCCCCGCCGACTGGAAGCACCGGCTCGAGGTGACCGCCTCGCGCGACCGGCGCAACCAGCGGGACGACCGCGCGGGCTGGGGCCTGGTGCAGCCCTACGAGGCCCTCACCGCCGTGACCGACGACAGCCTGGCCGGACCGGTCGCTCCCGGCCGCTCCCCGCACGCCATGGCCGCTCCCCGGGCCCAGCCGCTGGACCTGCGCAAGGTCAGCGACCCGCTGGCCCCGCAACGCACGGCTGCCCTGTGGTGGAGCCTCGGCGGCCTCAGCGCCCTGCTGGCCCTGGTGCTGGGCGGGATGCTCGCCCAGCCGCGACGTCGCCGTTCCGCCGGGCGGCGACGGGCCGTCGCGGCCGGACAGCGGCCCTGATCCAGCCCTGCCGAGCCGGGCACACGGCATACCGGGGCCAGCAGGCAAACCCGTTCGTGACCACCCCCGGGCATCTGGGAGGATTCGACGCATGACCAACCCCGCCCACGCCCCGCGCGCCGTGACCATCCCGGAGAAGCCGTCCATCGACGGTCTCGAGGAGAAGTGGGCGCAGGTATGGAGCGAGCAGGGCACCTACACCTTCGACCGCAGCAAGACGCGCGAGGAGATCTACTCGATCGACACCCCGCCGCCCACGGCGAGCGGCTCGCTGCACGTCGGCCACGTGTTCTCCTACACCCACACCGACTGCATCGCGCGCTACAAGCGGATGGCCGGCTTCGAGGTGTTCTACCCGATGGGCTGGGACGACAACGGCCTGCCGACCGAGCGCCGCGTGCAGAACTACTACGGCGTGCGCGGTGACGCCTCGCTGCCCTACGAGGAGGGCTTCGTCCCGCCGTTGCAGGGCGCCGAAGGCAAGAGCGTCAGGGCGGCCGACCAGAAGCCCATCAGCCGGCGCAACTTCATCGAGCTGTGCGACGTGCTCACCGTCGAGGACGAGAAGACCTTCGAGCACCTGTGGCGCACGCTGGGCCTGTCGGTGGACTGGGACATCAGCTACCGCACCATCGACGGCCGCTCGCGCGCCGTGGCGCAGCAGGCGTTCCTGCGCAACCTCGAGCGCGGTGAGGCCTACCAGGCCGAGGCGCCGGGGCTGTGGGACGTGACGTTCCAGACCGCTGTGGCCCAGGCCGAGCTCGAGGCGCGCGACTACCCGGGCCACTTCCACCGCGTGGCGTTCCACCGACCCGACGGCGAGAAGGTCTACATCGAGACCACCCGCCCCGAGCTCATCCCGGCCGTGGTCGCCCTCATCGCGCACCCCGACGACGAGCGGTATGCCGGGTTGTTCGGCACCACGGTCACCTCGCCCCTGTTCGGGGTCGAGGTGCCGGTGCTGGCGCACCCCGCCGCCGAGCCCGACAAGGGCGCCGGCATCGCCATGTGCTGCACCTTCGGTGACCTCACCGACGTGCAGTGGTGGCGCGAGCTGCAGCTGCCCACCCGCTCGGTCATCCAGCGCAACGGGCGGATCCAGCACGAGACCCCGGAATGGGTCACCTCGGCCCAGGGCAAGAAGCTCTTCGACGACCTCGCGGGCAAGACGACCTTCTCGGCGCGCACGACGATCGTCGACGCGCTGCGCGAGAGCGGCGACCTCGACGGCGAGCCGACGGCCACCCAGCGCAAGGCGAACTTCTTCGAGAAGGGCGACAAGCCGCTGGAGATCGTCACCTCCCGCCAGTGGTACATCCGCAACGGTGGCCGCGACGCCGACCTGCGTGAGCAGCTGCTCGCCCGAGGCCGCGAGCTGGAGTTCCACCCGGAGTTCATGCGCACTCGCTACGAGAACTGGGTGGGCGGGCTCAACGGCGACTGGCTGATCAGCCGGCAGCGCTTCTTCGGCGTCGCCATCCCGCTGTGGTACCCGATCGGCGCGGACGGCGAGGTCGACTTCGACCACCCGATCACGCCGTC
>DASSPC010000441.1:0-7475 GCA_035699865.1 Oryzihumus sp.
CGGGAGTGCTCGCCTCCGCCCCGTCCCGATGCGCCTGAGCGGCCCCGCACCCGCACCGTGGGTGGGCCGTCCAACGCCGGTGCACGAGGGTGGGCCAGGGCAGGCTCAGCTCGAGGGACACCCCGCGCGGCACGGCCCCGGCATCGAGGTGGCTGTGCACGACGAGGGCGGCCAGCCCGGCGGCCGTGGCGGTGACACCGGTGGCCGTCTCGACCGGCCTGGGCCGGCCCACCGGGCGCGGCGGGGTGAGCTGGGCCAGCAGCCGTGGCCACTGCGGGTCGCGGTCGCTGCGGTCCAGGTCGCAGCACTGCAGGCAGGGGCCGCCCGGGCCGGCCACGAGGGGGCCGACGAGCACGCGGTGACCCTGGGCGACCACGGGCAGGTGCGGTATGCCGTGCCGCAGCCAGGGCGCACCGGCCCCCGGGTCCAGTGCGCCGGCGCCGAGCAGCACGACCAGGTCGGGCTGGTCCGGGCCGCGGAGCGCAGTGCCGGACCGGACCGCAGCGCCGGACCGGGCCGCGGTCCGCAGGTCCAGCTCCAGGGCGTCCAGGGCCGCCGTTCCCGTCTCGACCCGGCCGATCCCGGCCCGGCGCAGCAGCAGCGCCAGGGACCGGGCCAGGCCGCCGTCCCCGCCGACGAGGACGTGCTGGCCCTGGCGGTCCGCGAGGGCGGCCCAGCCGTCACCCACGCCGGGGTGGACGGCGGCCAGGGTGTCGGCGTCGGGACCGAGCGCGGCCCACCGCGCAGCGCCCAGCGAGCTCAGGCAGGCGCGGTCGGTGGGCTGCTCGACGAGCAGGTCGAGACCGCGCAGGGTCTCCAGCAACGCCTCCACCCGCTGCGGCGGGATGCCCGCGGCGGAGGCCTCGGCATACAGCAGGGCGTGCCCGGTGGTGCCGTCGAGCCGCTCCAGCCAGCGCACCTCGGCCTCGGTCAGGCCCTCCAGGACGGCGCCGGCGGGTGGGGCCAGGCCGAGCTGGACGGTGCCGGGGGCCCGCAGCAGCGGGCGGGCGTGGGACTTCAGGCGGGGGCGGCTCATCGGGCCTCCACGGGTGGGGCGGCGTCGGACGGTTCCCGACGATGCCAATCATCAGTGGTGGCAAACGGAGGTTTCCACAGCCAAACGACCGAAATGAGTATCCGCACGGGTGGGGCTGCCGGCCCCGGACATGCCGGCGGGCGGGACCGAGCCGATGCTCGTGGTCCCGCCCGCGGGCGAAGCTACCTGGGGGGCGCTCAGGCCTTGCCGAGGATGCGGTTGAGGTTGGTGCCACACACGGGGCACTTGCCCTTCGCCATGCGGCGGCCGTTCGTCTCGACGACGTTGCCCTCCGCCTCCCGCTTCTCCTTGCACTTGACGCAGTAGAACTCGCCCTTGTAGGTCTCGCCGGTCTCAGCCATGACTGAATGTCTCCTTGTAAGTTCCTGGCCGCTCTGTACGGCGCCGGACTGCGGCCACCCTAGACCAGCCTGAGCACGGAGTCCGGCATTGAGGGGTGTTTCCACGCACGGAGCGCCCCCTTACTACCCTCGGCGCATGAGCGAGCAGAGCTGGTGGGAGCGCCCCTACGAGGACCTGCGGGTCGTGTGCCGGGAGGCCTCGGGGCGGCGTATCGCCGTCGTCACCTTCGACCTGCCCCAGCGGCGCAACTCCATGAGCGAGGCGATGACGGCCTCGTGGGTGCGCCTCGTCGCCGCCCTGCGCGAGGACACCGACCTCGCCGCGGTCGTGGTCACGGGGGAGGGCAGCGCCTTCAACGCCGGCGGTGACCTGTCCTGGATCGTCTCCGAGCCCGAGGCCCAGGTGGCCGACCTGCGCCGGCGGATGCTGGCCTTCTACCGCTCGTGGCTGTCGGTCAAGACCCTCGAGGTGCCGGTGATCGCAGCGGTCAACGGCCACGCCATCGGGGCCGGGTTCGCGCTCGCGCTGGCCTGCGACATCCGCTACGTCGCCGAGACGGCGCGCCTGGGGGTGCCGTTCACCAGCCTGGGCCTGCACCCCGGCATGGCGACCACCTGGTCACTGCCGAACGTGGCCGGTGCGGCGGTGGCGCGCGACCTGCTGCTGACCGGACGGATCGTCACCGGCGCCGAGGCGGTCGCCCTGGGGCTGGCCTCGCTGGCCGTCCCCGCGGACGAGGTCCTGGACCGGGCGGTGGAGGCGGCCGAGCGCGTGGCCGCGGCGGCGCCCATCGCCACCCGGCTGACCGTGACGGCCCTGCGCGACGGCGGGCACGCGTCCTACGAGGACGCGCTGCAGTGGGAGGGCCTGGCGCAGGCGGTCACCCTCGCCACCGAGGACCTGCACGAGGGGATCGCGGCGGCCGCAGCCAAGCGGGCGCCGACCTTCCACGGTCGCTGAGCCGTCGGCCGCCCGAGCCCTGTCCCGGCGGCCGTCGGCTGGACATCTCGGGAGGAAACCTCCGAGTGCTCGGGTTTTCGTGCTCGTGTGACTTATGTTCACCTCATGGGGATGGACGAGGTGGAGGTCCGGCGCAGTCGTCGACGGCGCCGCACCGTCAGCGCCTACCGCGAGGACGGCCGCACGGTCGTGCTCATCCCCGCACGCTTCAGCGCCGCCGAGGAACGACAGTGGGTGGCCACCATGGTGGGCCGTCTCGAGGCCGGCGACCGCCGGCGCAGCCCCAGCGACGAGCAGCTCGCCCGCCGCGCCGCCGAGCTCGCCCAGCGCTACCTGGGCGGCCTGGCCAAGCCCACGAGCATCACCTGGGTGGGCAACCAGAACAGCCGTTGGGGGTCGTGCACGCCGGCCGACGGCTCGATCCGCATCTCCACCCGGCTCAAGGGCATGCCCTCGTGGGTGCTGGACTACGTGATCCTGCACGAGCTGGCGCACCTGCTGCAGCCCGGGCACGGCCGGGAGTTCTGGTCGATGCTCAAGGCCTACCCGCGCACCGACCGCGCCCGCGGCTACCTCGAGGGCGTCGCGGCCGCGGCCGGGCTGGCGCTCGACGCCGAGGACGACGTCGAGACCGACGTCAGCTGACCGGCAGGGTGGCCCGCGCCGCGACGATGAGCCGGGGCAGCTCCTCACCGGCATCTGCCGGCAGTGCGTCGACCGGCCACCAGCGCACGTCCAGGGACTCCGCGCTCACCTCGTGCCCGCCGTCGCGCTCGGCCACCGCGGCGAACCGCAGGTCCAGGTGCTCCCGGCAGCGGCCGAACGAGCCGGCCAGGGGGTGCCGGTCCAGGTCCACCAGGTCCGGGTGCACCTCGAGCCCGGGCAGCCCGGACTCCTCCCGGCCCTCGCGGGTGGCCGCGGCGAGCACCGAGGTGTCACCGGGCTCGTAGTGGCCGCCGAACTGGAACCACTTGCGCGCCTTGCGGTGCAGCGTCAGCAGCACGTGCTCACCGGCGGGGTCGAGGACGAGGCAGCTGGCGGTCAGGTGCGCCGGCGGGCCGTGCTTGGCCATTGCGTCGGGGTGGGCGCGCAGGTGGGCGAGGAAGTCTTCGCGCCGCGCGTCCTGCCCCGCGGTCGGGGCGGTCCAGCCCTCCAGGAGCGAGGTCGCGTCCGCGTGCAGCCGCCGGTATGCCGGGTCCAGGCCGCCGCTCACCGGTCCTCTCCCGCGGGGCCCGCCGCGGGGCCGCTGGTGCCGCCCTCGCGCAGCATCGCCTCGAGCGCGGCGTCCATGTCGTCGCCCTGGCCGTGCGAGCGGGAGCGCTCGACGAACCCCAGCGGGTCGTCGAGGTCGGCCGCGGTCGGCGCAACGTCGGGGTGGGCCCAGGCGCCGTCGCGGGCCGAGGCACCCCCGCTGGCCTCCAGCGCGGCCCACAGGTTGGCCGCGTCGCGCAGCCGGCGAGGTCGCAGCTCCAGGCCGACCAGCTGGCTGAACAGCCGCTCCGCAGGGCCACCGGAGGCCCGGCGGCGGCGTACCGACTCCACCAGGGCGGCGGCGTGGGGCAGGTGCGCCCGGGTCGCCTGCTCGGTGACCACGTCGACCCAGCCCTCGACCAGGGCCAGGTAGGTCTCCAGACGGGTCAGCGCCGCCTGCTGGGCAGCGCTCGGCTCGGGGGAGAACAGCCGGGAGCCCAGGGCCTCCTGCATCGCCTCGGGGTCGGAGGGGTCGATCTGCTGCATGGCCTCCTCGATGCCGGCCATGTCGAAGCTGATGTCGCGGGCGTAGGCCTGCACGGCCTCCACCAGCTGGGAGGCCAGCCACGGCACCTCGGCGAACAGGCGCACCCGGGCGGCCTCGCGCACGGCGAGGTAGATCCGCACCTCGGACTCCTCGACCTCCAGGCCCCCGGCGAACGCGGCGATGTTGGCCGGCAGCAGGGTGATGGCCTGGCCCGGGACGAGCGGCAGCCCGACCTCGGTGCCGGTGAGCAGGTCACCGGCCAGGGCGCCGATCGCCTGACCCGCCTGGGCGCTGAACATCGAGCTGCTCATGCGGGTGAGCATCGGCTCCATCTGGCCGAGCATCGCGGCAGGGTCCATGCCCGGCGGCAGACCCGGCACCGTCCCGCCGGCCTCGCCGAGCTGGCTACGCATGGCCTGGACGATGGCGTTGCTGACGCCGGCGGCGACCGGCTCGACCAGTCGCTGCCACACCGGCATCGTCTGCTCGACCCACTCGGCCCGGCTCCACGCGCGGGCGACCGTGCTGGTGGCGGCGAAGTCGGTCACCGGGTCGAGCCACAGCTCGGCCACCGAGACGGCCTCCTCGACCTGACGCCGGGCGACCTCGCCGACGGTGGCGTCACCGGCCGCGGACACGGTCTGCCGGGCGATGGTGGTGGCCATCGCGGGGTCGAACGGGTCAGAGCTCCCGCCGGAGAACATGGCCTTCACCTGGGCGGTGAGCATGCCCATCGTGGCGGGGTCGAGCTTGTCGATGCCCATCGCCGACAGGGCCTGCTGCAGCTGGGGGTTGTCCGGGTTGGACAGGAACGACTGGAGCATCTGCTCCAGGTCCGGCTCGCCGTGGGGCTCCTCGGGATCGGGCTCGTGTGACGGGACAGGGGGATTGGACACGCGGGGCTCCTTGGCCTCCTGAGAGGATGTGGCTTCCCTCAGATAACCATGCGGAGGCCACAGTGAGTTCCCCCCGGGGCAGGGTTCGCTCTCGGCGCAAGGCATTGACCGTCGCGGTGGCCGGTGCCGCCTCGCCCGTCGGCGAGCAGGTGGTGCGCGCGTTCACCGCGCCCCCGCCCGACGGGCAGGCCTCGGCGTTCGGCAAGGTCGTCGCGCTCGACGCGGAGCGCGGGGCGGCCGACGCCCACTGGCGGCTCGTGGACCTGGTCTCACCGGCGCTGGCCAAGGCCCTGCGTGGGGTCGACGCCGTCGTGCACGTCGCCGCGAGCACCGACCTGGCCGCCGACCTCACGGTCTCGCCGCGGACCCGGCGCGAGCGCGCCGTGCTCCAGGTGCAGACGCTGGTCACCGCGGCTGCGGCCGCCGGCGTCGCCCACCTGGTCGTGGTCACCAGTGCGATGAGCTACGGCGCCTCCCCGTCCAACCCGGTCCCGCTGGAGGAGGACGCCCCGCTGTCGGCGCAGCCTGACGAGGGACTGGTCGGCGACCTGCTGGCCGTCGAGCACGTGCTGGAGACCGCCCGCACCGTCCACCCCGGGCTGACCGTGACCGTGGTGCGGCCGGCCGCGCTGGTCGGCCCCGGCATCGACACGGTCCTGACTCGCCACTTCGAGGCGCCCCGGCTGCTCACCGTCAAGAGCGGCCGGCCGGCGTGGCAGTTCTGCCACGTCGAGGACCTGGCCCGGGCGCTCACCGTCGTCGTCGAGCAGCGCCTCGCCCCCGTGGTCACGGTCGGCTGCGCCGGCACCCTGACCCAGGAGGAGGTCGAGCAGGTCTCCGGGATGCGGCGGGTCGAGCTGAGCGACGCGGTGGCCCTGGGCACCGCCGAGCGGCTGCACCGGGTGGGCGTCCTGCCGACTCCCGCGAGCGACCTGGCCTACGCCATCTACCCTTGGGCCGTCTCGTCGGCGACCCTGACCGCTGCGGGGTGGGAGCCGACGCGCGACAACGCGGCCTGCCTTGCGGAGCTGGTGCACAGCATCAGGGGGCATCATGCGGTGGCGGCCCGGCGGATCGACCGCAAGGACGCTGCCTTGGGGGCGGCCAGCGCGGCCGTGGCCCTGGTGGGTACCGCGGCGATCATGCGGCGTCGACGTCGCAAGGGAGGTGGAGCGTGAGCAGGGTGAGTGGTGAGCCGGTTGGCACGGTCGTGGCGCTGGCGGAGATCCGCGAGCAGGCGCTGTCCGTCGACGAGGCGCTGGCCGCGGTGCGCCACCCCCACGTCGGGGGAGTCGCCACCTTCGTCGGCGTGGTCCGTGACCACGACCACGGCCATGACGTGGCCTCGCTGGACTACTCCGCCCACCCCACGGCCGCCGACGTGCTGCGCCGCGTCGCCGGGGACGTGGCCGCGCGCCACGACGTGGTCCGGGTGGCCGCGGTGCACCGCACCGGTCACCTCGAGGTCGGCGACCTCGCCGTGGTGGTGGCCGTGAGCGCCGCCCACCGTGGCGCTGCGCTGGAGGCCTGCCGCGACCTCATCGACACGCTCAAGGGGACGGTCCCGATCTGGAAGCACCAGCTGTTCACCGACGGAGCCGACGAGTGGGTGGGTATGCCGTGAGCACCGCTCCGGAGCCCGTCTCCCGTCCCGCCCACACCGGGATCAGCCGCCGCACCGCCGGCTGGCTGGTCGCGGCCTTCCTCGTCCTGACGCTGGGTGCCGTCGCGAGCCTCGTGCACCTGCCCTACGCGATCCTCAAGCCCGGGCCGGCCTTCAACACCCTGGGCCGGGCCACCGACGGCAGGGACCTGATCTCGGTCAAGGACCGGGGCACCTTCCCGACCAGCGGGGCCCTCGACTTCACGACCGTCTCCGTCTACGGCGGGCCGGGCAACCCGGTCAACGCCTGGGACGTCCTCATCGGCTGGCTGGACCACGCCAGCACCGTCCTGCCCGAGGAGGAGATCTTCCCCAAGGGCCAGACGAGCAAGCAGATCGAGTCCCAGAACCTCGCCGACATGACCGACTCCCAGCAGGTGGCCGTCGCGGTGGCGCTGCGCAACCTCGGGCTCACCGTGCCGCAGGTGGTGGGTGTGGCCCAGGTCCAGCCCGGCTCGCCGGCGGCCGCGCAGCTGCGCGCCGGCGACAAGCTGCTCACGGTCGACGGCGTCAAGGTCGCCGACGGTGCCGGCATCCGCGAGGCCATCCAGAAGCACAAGCCGGGCGAGTCCGTCCGGCTCACCGTGCGGCGCCGCAGCGAGGTGCTCACCCTGGACGTCCCGACCAAGGCTGCCGGCGGGCGCACCGTCCTCGGGATCGTCCTGCAGACGACCTTCGACCTGCCGGTGAACGTCGTCATCGACGCTGGTGACGTGGGCGGGCCGTCGGCCGGCCTGATGTTCTCCCTCGGCGTCTACGACAAGCTCAGCCCGGGGGCGCTGACCGGCGGCCAGCAGATCGCCGGCACCGGCACCCTGG
>DASSPC010000442.1:0-4216 GCA_035699865.1 Oryzihumus sp.
CGAACCGGAGTGTCACCCACCCATCGAGCAGCGCCCCGTTGTCGCGGGAGCGGTCGCGGAAGGCGCCCTCACCGATATGGCCGAGGCGACCGTCGAGCTCGACGAGGACACGTTGCTGCTCGTAGGCGTTGTCGTCACGCCAGCGGAGCCCGGCTCGCGTCGAGCGCTGCTGTCGCGTGGCCGCCGGTAGCCCGTGTGGCCGCTCGACCCCGTTGACGTAGCGCAGCTCCAGGACGCTCTCGGCGCCTTCCGCCACGTCGTGCAGTGCCAGGCGGAGCAGGGCGCCCCACCGGTGCCGACCGCGGCGGGACAACGCAGCGGCGAGCCGGGCGGGGCTGGTGAGTCGGCGCTGGCACGCCCGGGCGACCCATGAGATCGCTTCGTCGGCGTCGCCTGCTGCGGTGAGGTCGAGGACCGTGTCCTCGATCCTGGTGCGTGGCGGCCAGCTGCCGCGGCGGACGCTCTGGTCGAGGTTCCGGCGGGTCCGTACGACGACCGCCCAGCGGCCGACCACGCGGCGGTGGGCGGGCACCAGCACCTCGACACCGGGCGGGTCGCGGTCCGTGAGCCCGTTGACCCGTGCGGCGCTGGCGTGGGACAGGGCAGCGCCGTCGCCACAGGCCAGCAGCGCGGCGCCGGCCCGGGTGAGCCACTCGACCGGGCCCATGTGCGTGACGTAGACACCGCGGAACACCATCCGCCACCGACCTGAGCCAACAAGCCACTCCACCTGGCGGGGCGTCATTCCCAACGCGAGGCACTGCCGCCGGCTGACCGCACCGGCCTGAGAGCGGGACAGCTGCTCGGCCCGGTGACGTGCGAGCTCGCGGTTCGACATGCGCCCCACGATCACGAAGGCCGGCGCGGAGGTACAGACGGGCGTTCGCGCCTGTGGATCGTGGGACGCCCGCGGCGAACCCTGTGGACAGGGCGAAGACTTCACCACGCCCCAATGTGGTGAATCTTTCGGCGAACCGGGAATCCGGCCGCCGGTGTGACGGAGGTGACGCCGGAAGGCGGCAAGTCGTCACGTCACCGCGTCTAACCTCGAAAGGTGACAGATGCACCCATCGGGATCTTCGACAGCGGCTACGGCGGGCTGACCGTCGCGCGGGCCGTGCTCGACCAGCTCCCGCATGAGTCCGTCGTCTACCTCGGCGACACCGCCCGGCAGCCCTACGGCACCAAGCGCATCGCCGACGTGCGGGCCTACGCCCTGGAGTGCATGGACCGGCTGGTCGACCGCGGCGTGAAGATCCTCGTCATCGCCTGCAACACGGCCTCGGCGGCGATGCTGCACGACGCCCGGGAGCGCTACGACGTCCCCGTGGTCGAGGTCATCCGCCCGGCCGTGCGCCGGGCCGTGGCCGCCACCCGCAACAACCGCGTCGGCATCATCTCCACGGCGGCCACCCACCAGAGCCACGCGTACGTCGACTCCTTCGCCGCCGCCCCGCAGATCCACGTGACCAGCCAGCCCTGCCCCAGGTTCGTGGAGTTCGTCGAGTCGGGCATCACCTCAGGCCCGGAGCTGCTGCAGGCCGCCCACGACTACCTCGAGCCGGTGGCCGCCCACGGCGTCGACACCCTCATCCTCGGCTGCACGCACTACCCGCTGCTGACCGGCGTCATCTCCTACGTCATGGGCGAGGACGTCACCCTCGTCTCCTCCGCCGAGGAGACCGCCAAGGACGTCTTCCGCAAGCTCGCCGACGCCGGCGCCCTCCGCCCCGACGACCTGCCCCCGCCCACGCACGAGTTCCTGACGACCGGGGACCCGCTGGAGTTCGAGCGGCTCGCCCGACGCTTCCTCGGCCCGGAGGTCGTCTCCGCCCACGCCGCGGAGGTGGCGTCCTGATGAAGCTGACCATCATCGGCTGCTCCGGCTCGTTCCCCGGCCCGACCTCGCCGGCCTCGAGCTACCTGGTCCAGTCCGAGCACGAGGGCCGCACCTGGAACCTCGTCCTCGACCTCGGCAACGGGGCGCTCGGCGTCCTGCAGCGGCACATCGACCCGCGTGACATCGACGCCGTCGTGCTCTCCCACCTGCACCCCGACCACTGCATCGACCTCTGCGGGCTCTACGTGGTGCAGCGCTACCACCCCGAGGGCGCAGCCAAGACCCCGCTGCCGGTCCACGGCCCCACCGGCACCGGTCCCCGGATGACCGAGGCCTACGGGCTGGACGAGCCGGACGCGATGGCCGCCGAGTTCGACTACCGCGACCTGCAGGAGCGCACGCCGGTGCAGGTCGGCCCGTTCACGGTCACGCCCTACCGCGTGAACCACCCGATCGAGGCCTACGGCCTGCGGGTCGAGGCCGACGGCGCGGTCCTGGCCTACACCGGCGACACCGACAGCTGCGACGCCCTCGCACCGCTGATGCGCGGCGCCGACCTGGTCCTGGCCGACGCCGCCTTCGTCGACGGCCGCGACGACGTCGAGGGCATCCACCTCTCGGGCAGCCGCGCCGCGCAGGCGGCACTCGACGCCGGCGGGGTGCAGCGCCTCATGCTCACCCACATCCCGGCGTGGAACGACCCGGAGGTATGCCGTGCCCAGGCTGCCGGGGTCTGGCCCGGTGAGGTGGAGCTGGCGGTGCCGGACACGGCATACGAGCTGTGAGTCCCCTCGCCTAGCCTTGGGCGCATGACTCGACACGACGGCCGCGCCAACGACCAGCTGCGCGACATCCGGATCACCCGCAACTGGCTCGACCACGCCGAGGGGAGCGTCCTCGTCGAGTTCGGCCGCACCCGGGTGCTGTGCGCGGCGTCGTTCACCGAGGGCGTGCCGCGCTGGCGCAAGGGCAGCGGCGAGGGCTGGGTGACGGGGGAGTACGCCATGCTGCCGCGGGCCACCAACACCCGCTCCGACCGGGAGTCGGTGCGCGGCAAGATCGGCGGCCGCACCCACGAGATCAGCCGGCTGGTCGGTCGCAGCCTGCGCGCCGTGGTCGACACGAGGGCGTTGGGGGAGAACACCATCGTCCTCGACTGCGACGTGCTGCAGGCCGACGGTGGCACGCGCACCGCGGCGATCACCGGGGCCTACGTCGCGCTCGCCGACGCCATCGAGTGGGCCCGCCGCCAGGGCGCGGTCAAGGCCAGCGCGCAGCCGTTGAAGGGCTCGGTGGCCGCGATCAGCGTGGGCATCGTCGACGGCACGCCGGTGCTGGACCTCGACTACATCGAGGACTCCGGGGCCGACACCGACATGAACGTCGTGATGACCGGCGACGGGCGGATCATCGAGGTGCAGGGCACCGCCGAGGCCGAGCCGTTCGACCGCGCCCAGCTCGACCAGCTGCTCGACCTCGCGGGGGCGGGCTGCGCCGAGCTGACCAAGCTGCAGCAGGTGGCGCTGGCCGGGGGCGCGGCGTGACCCGGCTCGTCCTGGCCACCCGCAACGCGCACAAGGTCCGCGAGCTCGGCCAGATCCTCGACGGCCTCGTCGACGAGCTCGGCCTGGAGGTCGTCGGGCTGGACGCCTACCCGGAGATCCCCGACGTCGTGGAGTCGGGCGTGACCTTCGCCGAGAACGCCACCCTCAAGGCGGTCGCCGTCGCCAAGGCCACCGGCCTGCCGGCCATCGCCGACGACTCCGGCCTGGCCGTCGACGTGCTCGGCGGGTCGCCCGGCGTGTTCAGCGCCCGCTGGGCCGGCCGTCACGGCGACGACCGGGCCAACCTGGAGCTGCTGCTGGCCCAGCTCGGCGACGTGCCCGACGACGAGCGCGGCGCGGCGTTCGTCTGCGCGGCCGTGCTGGCGCTGCCCGACGGGGAGGTGGTTGTCGAGGAGGGCCGTATGCCGGGCCGCCTCGCCCGGGAGCCCCGTGGCACCAACGGGTTCGGCTACGACCCGATCCTCGTCGTGGAGGACGGCCGGACCGCCGCCGAGCTGAGTCCGGAGGAGAAGAACTCGATCTCCCACCGGGGCACCGCGTTCCGGGCACTCGCGCCGCACGTGCGCCTGGCCCTGAAGAGGACTGCCGGCACCAACCGTTAGCGAGGCGTCACCAGCCAATCCATGCCGGCGCCCGCAGCGAATGACAGGCTGTGAGGGTGAAGCGAGCGCGTGCTGCCCTGGCCGGGGTGATCGCCGGTGCCGTCACCCTGGGCGTCGCCGAGCTGGTCGCCGGCCTCATGGTCGGTGCCGGTCTGTCGTCGGGGACGCCGTCGCCGGTGGTGGCCGTGGGGGGTGCGTTCGTCGACCGC
>DASSPC010000443.1:0-9193 GCA_035699865.1 Oryzihumus sp.
AGCGCCGACAGCCCCCACAGCGCGGTGAACCCCCGTGGGTTGTTGAGGACCATGTCGGTCGTCGCCGCCACCGCCGACTCGAACGGCTTGGACGGGTAGTGGAAGGTCAGCCGGAAGGTGGTCGACACCTTGGGCAGCAGCACGGTGATGGCACCGATCGCCACGAGGGTGGCCCCGCCCGCGACGAGCAGCCACCACCGCGCCGGCGAGGTGGTGCGCTGGAAGGCGCGGACCACCCACCCGACCACCATGCACACCACGAACCCGCCCGCGGTGACCAGCGCGTTGGGGTGCGCCACCGTCAGCCCCGGCAGCGTGGCCAGGAGCAGCACGGCGGCCGGAAGGCGGGGCATGAGCTCGCGAGCGCCGAGGCCCAGCAGCGAGGCCACCAGCGCGAGGACGCCAGGGACCAGCGCAAGGCCGAGCTCGTTGGGCCAGAGCACCCCCCAGCTCATGAGGTAGTAGGGGAAGGCGACGAAGGAGGCCGAGAGCACCCCGGCCACGAGCAGCTGGAGCCGGGTCCCGCCCAGCACCTGCCGCACCAGCAGCACGCAGCCGGCCGGCCAGAGCAGCGAGGCGATGACCAGCGCCGCCAGGTTGGTCGCGGTCAGCACGGGGACGTGCACGAGCGTCAGCGTGGTGGCCACCCAGTCATGGAACCCCGTGGGGTAGAAGCCGCCGGTGGTCGCCGGCGTGGCGTTCAGGGCGTGCAGGGCGGAGAAGTCGCCGTGGTCGACCATCCACCGGATCGTGTTGACGTGGAAGGACATGTCCGGGCTCTGCGGGACCGCATCGACCCGGCCCATACCGGGCACGCTTGCCGCCAGCACGAGCCCCGCGCCCAGCAGGGTCGCCAGCAGGGGGGTCGGGTCCGGACGTCGCCGCGCCTGCCCCGGCGGCCGCGCCGTGTCGGCACCATCCCGGTGCCCCGTCGACCCACGCCGCCTCATGACCACCGCGCGCACGCCCCAGGACGCGGAGGCGAACACGACCGTGCTCACCGCAAGTGACACCCAGCTCCACGACAGCCCGGCCATCGGGGCGAGGACGCACAGCGTGGTGAGCACCGTGAGCGTCACGTGCGGCGCGAGGGACCACAGGGCGAGGCCCCGCAGCCCGGCCGCCCGGGCGATGGCGAGTCCGGGGAGCCAGAGGAACCCGGCCAGCAGGGCAGCGGCGGGCAGGACGGCAGTGATCGACATCAGCTCAGCTCTTCTGGCACGGGCTCACCAACCGGCGACCCCGCATCCTCGACTCGACGGGCTCAGGCGCCCGCAGCGGGGGTGGTCTCGCCCTTCGGCCCTGCCGGGTCACCGTCGGCATCGCCTGTCGACGCCTCGGGAACAGGTTGGGGGGCGGTGGCCGCCACGGCCCGGACCGTCGAGTGGCCGGGGGCGCCCTCGGCCTGGACGGCCTGGTTGATGGCGACCGCGCGCGCCAGGTCGAACAGGCGCCGGTCGGCCTCCCGCAGGCGGAAGTACAGCCCGAGGCTGGTCAGCACGAACACGACGACCAGCATGTAGAGGATCAGGTCGGTGCCACGACCGACACCGAGCTCCTCGGCGACGGCCTGCGGGATGTCCGGGTCGGCGATGGAGACCACGGCGATGGCCGAGAGCACGAGGGCGGCGATGCGCGACCCGGCCCGCAGCTCGACCCGGCGGCGGTGCCGGAACACCGTCACCAGGACGCCCAGGAACGAGAAGATCAGGACGATCTTGATCCACTGCATCAGCGGTGCCCTCGCAGAACGCGGTTGAGGATGATGTCGAGGCCGATGTTGACCGAGTTGATCGAGTGCTGGCCCTTGGACTGGGAGTACTCGGTGTAGTCGATGGTCACCGGGAACTCCTCGAAGGGCAGCCCCGACTCGGCGATCCGGGACAGGAACTCACTGGCCCAGGCCATGTCCGCCATGCGCAGGTTCAGCACCTGGGCGAAGTCGCGGGTGAAGGCACGCAGCCCGTTGTGCGCGTCGGTCAGGGAGATCCCGGAGGAGACGCGCTCGAACACCCGGGCAGCCTTGAGCAGCGTCTTGCGGCTCGCCTTCATGTTGTTGGCCGTTCCCAGGAACCGCGACCCCAGCAGGATGTCGATGTCATGGGAGCGCAGGTGCTCGACCATCGCCACCGCGTCCTCGACCCGGTGCTGGCCGTCGGCGTCGAAGGTCACGAAGAACCGCGCGTCGGGGTCCAGCAGGGCGAAGTCGACGCCGGTCTGCAGCGCCGCCCCCGCACCCATGTTGATCGGGTGCCGCACCAGGCGCGCCCCGGCGGCCGCCAGCTCGACCGCCGAGCCGTCGGTGCTGCCGTCGTCGACGCCGACGACGTTGGGGAAGTGGGCGCGCAGGCCCTGGACGACCTCCCGGACCACCGACGCCTCGTTGTACGTCGGGACGATCACCCAGACGTCACTGTTCGACTCCACGCCTGTCTTCTCCCTGTCGTGCTGGTTGAACTGGCCTGCCACATCCGGCGGGGGAAGACCACCCTGGTCGGCCTCCGCCCCGCGCGTCGGGATGCGGGGCCAAGCCCTTGCGGACGGAGTCTACAGGCAGGACCCTGAACGACTGGTGAACGACCGGCCGTCCTGCCCCGGGCCGCCGGTGGCTACGGGTTGCTTGGGTAGCATCGGCGTGCTCAGGCCCTGGCCAGCGTGCCAGCGGCAGCCTCGCCCGAACGGAGCCCCCTTGACGCCCCCGACGTCAGTCATCGTCCTTGGCTACGGCGAGGAGGAGTACCTCGAACGCTGTCTGTCCGCACTGGTCGGCGAGCTGTCGGACGACGACGAGCTGCTCCTCGTGGACAACGCGATCACCGGCAGCGCCGAGCGCCTGCCCGCCCTGCCGAGCCGCGTGACCGTCATCGGCGACGGGACCAACCGGGGCTTCGCCGGCGGGTGCAACTTCGCCGCGGAGCACGCCAGGGGCGAGGTCCTCGTCTTCGTCAACTCCGATGCGATCGTCCGGCCCGGCTCCCTGGGGGTGCTCGTCGCCGCCGCCGCCGAGGAGGGCTCCGGCATCGCGGGAGGGTGCCTCCGGCTGGCTGACGAGCCCGACAAGGTCAACTCGGTCGGCAACCCCTTGCAGTTCCTCGGGGTCACCTGGGCCGGGGCCTGCGGAGAGCCGGCCTCCCAGCACCTGCAGCGCACCCGGGTGGCGGTCGCCACCGGTGGCTTCTTCGCGCTGCGCCGC
Source organism: Oryzihumus sp. (assembly GCA_035699865.1). Taxonomy (GTDB): domain Bacteria; phylum Actinomycetota; class Actinomycetes; order Actinomycetales; family Dermatophilaceae; genus Oryzihumus. Next base: position 3,194 of record DASSPC010000443.1, read on the forward strand.
GAGGTCTGGGCGGACCTCGGCGGCTTCGACCCGATGTACTTCGCCTACCACGAGGACACGGACCTGAGCCTGCGCTGCTGGATGTCCGGGCGTCCGGTGACCTTCATCCCCGACGCGGTCGCCGACCACTACTACGAGTTCTCGCGGAACCCGTTCAAGATGTACCTGGTCGAGCGGAACCGGATGGTGACCGTCCTCACCGACTACCCGGCACCGGTGCTTCGCGCGGTCCTGCCGATGCTGCTGCTGCTCGAACCCGCCTTCCTCGTGATGGCGTTGATGCAGGGCTGGGCCCGGCAGAAGCTGCGCGCGTGGTGGTGGCTGCTGCGTCAGGCGGGGGCCCTGCGCCGTCGGCGGCGCCGGGTGCAGGCCGCCCTCGCCGTGACCCCCCTGGCCGTGGCCGAGCTCATGTGCAGCCGGATCGAGCCGCCGATGGTCGAGGCCCCCGCCGGGATGGGCGCGCTCAACCGCCTGCTCGAGGCGTACTGGAACCGGTCGATGGCGGCCCTGGGCGGCGAAGGGGCTCGCGGCCGGTGACCTCCGAGGAGATCAGCGCCTCCGGGTCGACCGCGGCGTCACTGCGCTCGGGCTCGATCAAGGTGGCCGTGGGCCTGGCCTTCTTCGGGGGCGCCACCTACGCGTTCCAGACCGTCACGGCCCGGGCCGTGGGAACGGTGAGCTACGCCGACTTCGCCGTCTTCTGGGGCCTGGTCTACGGCGTGGGCCTGGGTGCGTTCCTGCCGTTCGAGCAGGAGGTGAGCCGGCGGGTCTCCGAGCAGTACGCCCGCGGGGGCAGCGGCGCTGCGGTGCTGCGCACGGCATACCGCGCGGCCGCCGGCGTCACCCTGATCCTGGCGCTCGCGATGCTGGTCGTGGTGCCGCTGGTCAGCAAGGGCACCCTGTCGCACTCCGCGAGCCTGTGGGCCGCCTCGGTCGCCGCGTTCGCGGGCCTGGGCCTGGCCTACGTCTCGCGAGGAGGCCTGTCCGGCACGCGGCGGTTCAGCCACTACTCCCGACAGCTCGGCGTCGAGGGCGGCGTGCGCCTGGCCGCCGCCCTGGTGCTGCCGCTCGCCGCGGTCACCTCGCCGTGGCCGTATGCCGCGGTCGTCGCCATCGGCCTGTTCGTGGCCGTCCCGCTGACCGCCCGGTCCACCTGGCGACAGCCCGCGACCGGCGAGGCCCCGATCGCCCTGTCGGACCTGGGGCGGTCCCTCGGCGCGGTCATCATCAGCTCCACGATCGCGCAGCTGCTGGTCAACTTCGGCCCCGTCGTCGTGCGGCTGCTGAGCCAGCCCTCCGAGCAGGCGCTGGCGGGCCGGTTCATGGCGGCCGCCCTGGTCGCGCGGCTGCCCATCTTCCTCTTCGCGGCGATCCAGGCGGTCCTGATCCCGCGGCTCGTCGATGCCGTCGTCCGCGGCGACCACCGCGGCTTCGTCCGCAGCGTCCGGGCCGTGATGGTGCCCACCGTGGCGCTCGGGCTGCTCGGCATGCTGGGCTGTGCCGCGCTGGGGCCCCAGATCCTCCGCCTGGTGCTGGGGCCGGACTTCGCGCTGCCCCGGCTCGACATCACCCTGCTGGCCGCCTCGACCGGGCTGTTCCTCGTGACCCTCGTGCTGCAGCCGGCGGCGATCTCGCTGAAGCGGCACCGGCAGGCGGCCCTGACCTGGGTGGCGGCTGCGGTCGTGTTCGGCCTCGGGTGCCTGCTGCCGCTGTCCCCCGTGAGGACGGTCGAGATCGCCCTCATCGTCGCCACGGCCGCAGCCGTGGCCGGCCTCAGCGTTCTCGTGCTGCGCGGCGTCGCCGCGCACGAGGCGGAGATGGCGCGGGCGCGCGAGCTCCCCGGCGCCTGATCGCAGCCAACGTGTGACCGTCGCCTGACCGTGCCGTCGCCGGCCGCGGTCAGGCGACGGGCGGCTCAGCGCTCGCCGAGGAACCGCTCGATGAAGCGGGCGGAGGCCCCGCCGTCCTCGCGCTCGGTGAAGCGTTCCCGGAAGGCGGCGTACGCGTCGGCATACTGCTCGCTCACGCTGTCCAGGGACGACAGCGCTGCGACGACCTGCTCGGTGGTGCGCAGCAGCGGGCCGGGGGCCTCCTTCTCGAAGTCGAAGTAGAACCCGCGCAGGTCGTCGCGGTAGCTCTCGAGGTCCCACGTGTAGAACACGATCGGCCGCCCCGTGTTGACGTAGTCGAACATCACCGACGAGTAGTCGGTCACGAGGACGTCGGCCAGCAGGTACAGGTCACTGATGTCCGGGTAGAGGGAGACGTTGCGCACGAACCCCTCGAACATCGTGGCGTCGATCGCCGAGCTGACCAGCTGGTGGCCGCGGATGAGCAGGATGCTGTCGTCGCCGAAGGCCCGGTGCATCCGCTCCAGGTCCAGCTTCATCGTGAACTGGTAGCGGCCGGTGCTGTCGTAGTCGTTGTCCCGCCACGTCGGCGCATAGAGGATGACCCGCTTGCCCTCGGGCAGGCCGAGGCGCTGGCGCGCCTTCGCCACGCGCTCGGCGCGCAGGTCCTCGCGGTGGAACACGTCGTTGCGCGGGTAGCCGATCTCCATGACCTCCCCGTCGTAACGGAAGGCGCGGGTGAGGATCTCGGTGGAGAACGCGTTCGGCGAGACCAGCGAGTCCCACTTGGCGACGTCCCGGCCGAACTGCACGAGGTACTGCTGGTTCGACATCTGCAGGTTGTCGATGTCGAAGCCGATCCGCTTCAGCGGGGTGCCGTGCCAGGTCTGGGCGTACTTCGCCCCGTCCCGCTTGACGTAGTGCGGGGGCATCGAGTCGTTGGTGACGAGCCACCGGGCCCGCGCGATGTGGCGGAAGTACTCGCGGCTGCCGACGATGACCCGCTCGACCCCGTCAGGCACCTCGACGCCGAGGTGCTCGACCGCCCACACCCGGCGCCGGGGGTCGCCGCGCCGCTCGAGCTCCTCGAACACCGCACGCGGGTTGTCGGAGTACTGCCGCCCCTTCCACGACTCGAACACGATGGTGTCCTCCAGCGGCAGCCGGCGCTGGAGACGATAGGTGTAGCGGCGTGCTCGTTGCCGACGGTAGGCGCCGCGGTCGGCCCAGCTGCCGGAGCCGTCCACGACCACCTGCAGCTCATGCGCCCGCCCGGACCGCAGCAGGACCTCGAGGCCCTCGACGCGGCCGGCCTCGTTCATCCGCATCTCCACGGCGTGGCTCACGCGCACCGAGCGCTCGCGCTGGGCGTGCTCGCCGGTGTCGACGCTCAGCTCCCACCGCCCGGGGCTCAGCCACCGCAATACCGTCTGTCCCGGCTCACCGGTGGCCGGCACGAATGCCGTCCATGACCCGGCCTCCTCGGTCACCGGCAGGCTCAGCTGCTCGCCCGAGGCGTGGGTCAGGGTGATGGTGGTGGCCGAGGCGCCGGAGGTGATGCCCGACAGGCGCAGCCCCTCGGCCGACCAGGAGAAGTCGGTCAGCACGTGGCCGGGGCGGGTGTCGGTGACGACGACCCCCTCGTCGCCCCGCTGGCGGATGGCGAGGCTGCGCCCGTGGACCACCCCGAAGGCGTCAGGCAGCGCAGGGTCCAGGTCGAGCAGCGCCTGCGGCTCGGCCTCGCTGTCGGCGTCGACCGAGGTCAGGCCCAGCACCCACTCCCGGTCCCCGAGGGACTCGGCACGGACCTCGAGCTCCTCGGCCTTGACCACCACGCTGGCCTCGCCGGGGCCCTCCGTCGTGAGCGGGACGATCGTGGCGTGCAGGGAGTCCGTGCGGCGCAGGAACAGCGCTCGCCCGGCCAGGTCGGCGCCACCGGTGCTGCGGAGGGTGAACCGCACCGTGTCCTCGTCGAAGTCCACCCCGCTGACCACCGCGGCGACGCGACGGACCGTCACCACCAGGGACCGTTCCAGGTATGCCGGGATGGCCAGCTGCCCGGGGGCGACGAACCTGCGGGCGGGGTGCAGTGCCCGCCCGCGCTCGGGGTTGCCGACCGACGACCCCCGGCGGGCTGCCGGGGTGGCCACCTGCGCCAGCAGCTCGAACTGGGCCTGCTCCTCCCCCTCGGCCAGGACCAGCTCCGACCCCGGGACCCGGGCCAGGAACCCGGCGGCGTCGTAGGACACGGCTACGGCGGTCGTGCGCCCGGTCAGGTCCGGGCGGCGCACCCGACGCGCGCTGACGTGACGACGCTGGTCTCCCGCCGCGGAGAGCTTGCGCAGCTGGAACCGGCGCACCGAGGACAGCGGCGTCGACTCCGGGACGCGGTGGATGAACGCGTGCCCGTCGACGACCAGGTCCGAGCCCTCCCAGCGCAGGTCCCGGATCCCGGTGCGCAGCGGCTGCGACCGGGTCACCTCGTAGACGGCGGCAGGGATCGCCCGGGCGGCGTCGGTCCGGAACGGCAGGTCGGCGTACATGTGCAGCCCGGAGCGCACGAACTGACCACGGTTGGCGGGCGTGCGCTGGTGCTGCTGCAGCTCGACGAGCTCCTCGAGCATCCCTCGCTGGATGAGGTGGTACTGCAGGCGTCGGACGGGCACCAGGGCGGCAATCGTCGACGGGGCGACCCGGCGCAGGTAGTCCTGGCCCAGCTCGACCAGCGTGGCCCGGAACTCGTCGTCCCCCTCGTGCAGCACGTCCAGGAACAGGGGCAGGTCGATGGTCAGGACCTTGCGGTCGTGGACCTGCTTGCCCGCCGTCTCCCGGGTGTTGGTCAGGAAGTCGTCGACCGAGGTCACGGCCGCCATGCGGTCGATGAGGTTCCTGGTCTCCGCCCGTCGCTGCGTGATGGACTGGGTCGCGGTCTGCCGCTCACGCCACAGGTAGACGGGGTCGGAGAGGATGTCGACCGACCGGGCCAGGAAGTGCGCCGGCAGGGTCAGCGGGATGTCCTCGTAGTAGACGCCTTCGGGGTAGCGCAGGCCGTGCTCGAGCAGGAAGTCCCGCCGGTAGATCTTGTTCCAGGCGGTCGTGTCGAAGATGAGCTGGGGGCTCTTGGTGATGTGCGTGCGCATCATCGTCCGGCTCAGCGCCCGCCGGTGCAGCGGCGATGGGAACGTGCGGGCACCGTCGAAGCGCAGGACCCCGCCACAGACGATGTCCGAGCCGCTCTCGGAGACCGCGTGGAGCATGAGCTCGTAGGCGTCCCGGGGAATGAGGTCGTCGGAGTCGACGAACGCCACGAAGGGCGCCGTGGCGTGGTCGAAGCCGATGTTGCGGGCGCGACCGAGGCCACCGTTCTCGACGTGCAGCACCTTCCAGCCGGGCCGTCCGGCGGCGAAGTCGTCGGCCAGCCGCCCACTGGCGTCGGTGGAGCCGTCGTCCACCAGGACCACCTCGATGCCCGTCAACGTCTGGGCCGTCAGCGACTCGAGGCAGGCGACCAGGTAGTCCTCGACGTTGAAGATCGGCACGACCACGCTCAGCTGCGGCCCGACGCCGCTGTCACGGGAGTGGTCGGAGATGGTGCTCAAGTCATCGGTCCTTCGTGGTGGGACTGTCTCGGTCAGGGAAGGTCATCTATGCGAACACGGCTGCTGATGAACCCCCAACCCCAGGACAGGTGCATCGTGGGGAGGATCACAGGAAGCAGGAGGCGTTCGCGCCAGCCGATCCCGGCACGGATGGTCAGGCCGCCGACCGTGGTCAGCACGAGGTAGGCCAGGGGGACCAGCCAGGCCGGCGGCCAGGCGAAGCCGGCCACCGCCCCGGTGACCACCCCGGCCAGGGCCAGGGGAGGAGCCAGGTATCGCGCGTTGATCGTGCCGCTGTGGGTGCGGGCCACCACCCGCCGCCACCGCCCGTAGTCGCGGTACTGCCGGGCCAGCGTGGCCAGCGTCGGGCGGGGCCGGTAGGACACCCGCAGCAGCGGGGAGAACCAGACGAGCCCGCCGGCCTCCCGGATGCGGTGGTTCAGCTCCCAGTCCTGCGCCCGCACGAACCTCGGGTCGTAGCCGCCCATCCGGTCCAGCCACTCCCGGCGGAACACGCCCAGGTAGACGGTGTCGGCGGGCCCGGCCTCGCC
>DASSPC010000444.1:0-8049 GCA_035699865.1 Oryzihumus sp.
GCTGGGTCGAGCGGTCCCCGGCGCAGTCCGACGGCCGCGGCAACCTCGCCCACCTCACCGACGAGGGCCTGCAGACCGTCCGCCGCGCCACGCCCGACCACGTGGCGGCCGTGCGCGCCTTGGTGCTCGACCCCCTCGACGAGGCCGGCCGGGAGCAGCTGCACGCGCTGTCCTGCCGGCTGGTCCAGCAGTTCGAGGTGAGCTTGCCCGAGTGTGACTGACCCGGCTCAGGCCAGGTGCAGCGGCGCCGCGAACGCCGCGGCGGCCTGGGTGCGGGTGAGGACACCGGTGCTCACGAGCCGGTCCAGGACGTGTCGCTGCCGCTGCTTGCCCGCCCGGAGGTGGACCAGCGGGTCGTACGCCGAGGGCGCCTGGACCAGGCCCGCCAGCATGCTCGCCTGGGCCCAGGACAGCTGCGCGGGGGTCCGGCCGAAGTAGCCCTGGGACCCCTGCGCGAGGCCGTAGAAGCCGTGGCCGAAGTAGACCTGGGCGAGGTACATCCGCAGCAGCTCGTCCTTGCTCCATGAGCGGTCCAGCTTGAGGGCAAGGACCGCCGCCTGCAGCTGCGCTGCGCGGTCACGGCGCCCGCCGAACCACAGGTTCTTGGCCAGCTGCTGCTCCAGGGTGGCGCCGCCGACGTCCGAGCTGCCGGTGACCGTGGCCAGGCCGGCCCGGACCACGCTCTGCGGGTCGACCCCGGGGCTGGTCCAGAAGCGGCTGTCCTCGGTGGCCACGAGGGCGCGGGCGACCTTGTCGTCCCGCGGCAACGACGGCAGGGACGGCGCGCCGTGCGCCCGCTCGGCCGCGCGCACCCGCACCTGCGCGTCCTGCACGCCGGGAGTGACCTGCCACAACGCGGCGAGCGCGAGCAGGAGGGCGACGACGACAGAGCCCGCGACGATGCCTGCCCGCCGCAGCCGGCCACGCCGGCGGGCGTTCCGCACCGGGGCCAGCGGAGGGGCCATGTCCCGGACGGTAGGCACGGAGGCTGTGAGCCAGCGGTGAGCCGCCTGACGGTATGCCGTGTGGCCGGGCCGGCCACACGGCATACCCGGTCAGTGGTGGGCGTGGACGACGGCGTGGCCGCGTCCGCGCGCGATGAGCCACCGGTTGACCGGCACGGTCACCACGAAGGCCACCACGAGGGACACCGCCAGGCTGGCCCAGAACAGGGCGTCGGCCAGGCCGGCGTCCATGGCGCCCGGCACGGCCAGGACCACGGCGGTGTCCATGACCTCCATGGTCACGATGGACAGGGTGTCCGCCGCCAGTGCCAGCCGGGTGGCGCGGCGCCAGCCGAGGCCGGCCCGGACCAGCGGCACCAGCGTGAGCGAGTAGCCGAAGCCGAAGGCGAGGACGATGGCGAGGACCACGCTGGGGCCGTTGGACCAGCCCCACCAGGTCGCGAGGACCATGCCCAGCACCTCGCCGATGGCACAGCCGGTGAGGCAGTGCAGTGTCGCCTGGACCGCCTGGCGGCTCAGGGGTCCCGGGGAGTGGTGGCCTGCTGTCATGACCGGGTCAACGCATACCCCCTAGGGGTATGTTCCCTCAGCGTGGCGGCAGGTGCTTGCTCGCGAAGACCGCGGCCTGGGTGCGGCGCTCGAGGCCGAGCTTGGCGAGCAGGCCGGAGACGTAGTTCTTGATCGTCTTCTCGGCCAGGTGCATCCGCTCGCCGATCTGGCGGTTGGTCAGGCCCTCGCCGATCAGCTCCAGCAGGCGCCGCTCCTGGTCGGTCAGCGGCGCGAGGGCGGCGTCCTGGGGTGGTCCCTGACGCAGCCGCTCGAGCACCTGGTGGGTGACGCCCGGGTCGAGCAGCGACTGCCCGGCCGCGACCCGGCGCACCGCGTCGATGAGGTCGGTGCCGCCCACCTGCTTGAGCAGGTAGCCCGAGGCGCCGGCCATGATCGCAGCGAAGAGCGCCTCGTCGTCGTCGTAGGAGGTCAGGATCAGCACCGCGATCTCGGGGTGCCGGGACCGGATGTCGCGGCACACGTCGACGCCCGAGCCGTCCGGCAGCCGGCCGTCCAGGAGTGCCACGTGCGGACGGAGCGCCGGGATCCGTCGGGTGGCCTCGGCGGCCAGCCCCGACTCCCCCACCACCGTGATGTCGCCCCCGCTCTCGAGCAGCTCCTGCAGCCCCCGGCGGACGACCTCATGGTCGTCCAGCACGAAGACCCGGATGGGCTCAGCGGCCCCACCAGTCAGCGTCATGCCCTGAAGCATCACAGGCCTCAGCCCGCAGGACAACGGTCTGGCACGGGCGGGCGACCGTGGTCCCGACAGTTCGGGACCAAAGGCCCCCGGGCGAGTGACGGACAACCGTGCCGGCACACCGCCCCACCGAGGGACCGTCGAGTCACCGCCGGACCCGGCGGCACGCGATGCGGAGGACACCATGGAGCGCCACCAGATCGTCGTCGGCGTCGAGGAGAGCCCGAGCTCGGCAGCGGCCCTGCGCTGGGCCGCGCGGTTCGCCCGGCTGACCGGCCAGACGCTGAGGGTCGTGCACACCTGGACCCTGCCCAGCGGCGGCCTGCCGACGGCACCGGACCCCTACCTGGTCACGGCCATCACCGACGCCCGGGCCCGGGCCACCCGGTTCGTGGAGGACAGCCTCGGCGCGGAGGAGACCAGCGTCCGCTGGGTGCTGGACGTCGACGAGGGTCGCCCCGGGCCGGTGCTGGCCCGTCGCTCGGAGGACGCGTCCCTGCTCGTGGTGGGCACCGGCGAGCACACCGGCGTCCGGCGCCTGCTCGAGGGGTCGGTCAGCCACTACTGCCTCTCGCACGCCGCCTGCCCCGTGGTCGCCGTCCCGGCTCCGCGGGCCGCGCAGGGCGACGCCCCGGCCGTCGCCGCGGGCTGACCCACCCGGGCGCCTGCGGCGATCCGCAGGCGCCGGCCCCCTGGGCCTCCTATTCTGGTCCGGCACCCGCCGCAGGAGGAGGCCGACGATGGCGCCACGAGGACCCGACGCCACCGGCAGCCGTCAGCCGGTGGTCGCGCCCGCCGGCGACCCCCTGACCTTCCCGTCGGTGGCCCGGCTCGAGCTCGACCAGCTCCTCGAGCAGCTCGTCGAACGGGCGCAGGAGGTCATGCGCACCCAGGACCGGATGCACGGCCTGCTGCGCGCCCTGCAGTCCATCGTCAGCGACCTCGACCTGACCAGCCTGCTGCAGCGGATCGTCGAGGAGGCCCGCACGCTGATCGGTGCGCAGTACGCCGCCCTCGGCGTGGTCGGCCAGGACCGCACCCTCGTCGAGTTCGTCCACTCCGGGATGGATGCGCGCACCGTCGAGACCATCGGCTCGCTGCCCACCGGCCGGGGCATCCTCGGCCAGCTCATCTCCGACCCCCAGCCGCTGCGCCTGAGCCGCCTGGCCGGGCACGCCAGCTCGGTGGGCTTCCCCGAGGGGCACCCCCCGATGACGTCCTTCCTCGGCGTCCCGGTGCGCGTGGGCGGCCACGTGTTCGGCAACCTCTACCTCACCGAGAAGGTCGGCGGCAGCGAGTTCACCGCCGAGGACGAGGAGCTGGCGCAGTCGCTGGCGGCGGCGGCCGCCTCGGCCATCAACAACGCCCGGCTCTTCGAGGCGGTCTCGCGTCGCGAGCAGTGGCTGCAGACCTCCCGCACCATCACCAACGCACTGCTGGGCACCCTCGACCGCACCGAGGCCCTGCAGCTGGTCGCGCGCTCTGTCCGGTCCTCGGCCGGGGCGGACTTCGCCGCGGTGGTCGTGCCCGAGGCCGACGGCGAGCTGCGCATCGCCGCCGCCGACGGGCTCGAGGGCGAGCTGATGGTGGGACGGCCTGTCCCCGCCGACGGCTCGGCCACGGGCACGGCCCTGGTCAGCGGGGAGCCGGTGGTCCTGGAGGACCTGCGCACCGCCGCCGGCATGGCCGGCCCCATCCGTGCGCTCGGCATCGGGCCACTGGCCGCGATCCCGCTGTCGACGGGCGAGGGCGTGCTCGGCGTCCTGACGGTCGGCAACCTCCCCGGCGCCCGCCGGTTCAGCCCCGAGGACGTGGCGCTGGTCAGCGACTTCGCCTCGCAGGCCGCCCTCGTGCTCACCGTGGCGGCCAACCAGGTGGCGGCCCGCGAGAACGAGATGGCCGAGGAGCGGGCCCAGATCGCTCGCGACCTGCACGACCACGCGATCCAGGGGATCTTCGCCGTGGGCCTCGGCCTCAACGGCATGGCCACGCGGGCCACCCCCGAGGAAGGGGCGCGCCTGATGGAGCTGGTCGGTCGGCTCGACGACTCGATCAAGGCGATCCGCAACAGCATCTTCACCCTGCAGGTCCGCCACGACACCCCGCCCAGCCTGCGCAGCCTGCTCACCCTCGTGGTCATGCAGAGCGGCAGCACCCTCGGCTTCACCCCCCGACTCCAGACGAGCGGCCCGGTCGACACGGTGGTCCCCGCCGACGTGGGGCGCGACCTCGAGGCGGTGCTGCGGGAGGCCCTGTCCAACGTGGCGCGGCACGCCCAGGCGTCCCACGTCGAGGTCAGCGTGACGGCCGGCCGCGAGGTGGTCCTCGAGGTCCGCGACGACGGCCGGGGCATCGGCGCCCCCGAACGTTCCAGCGGCCTGGCCAACATGCGCGCCCGGGCCGAGGCCCACGGCGGGACCTGCGAGGTCCGCCCCGGGCCGGGTTCGGGCACGCTGGTGCGCTGGTCGGTGCCGCTCGTCCGCGGCTGACCGCGGCGGTGCCGGCACGGCATACCCGCTGTGGGCCCGCTGCCGGGCCGTAGGGCCGCGCAGGTTGGGGACCAAGGTCCACCCGGACCGGGGCCCGCGGACCCTGATCGCGCACCTGCCTGCCACGCGAAGGTGGTCCTGCCAACAAAGGCAGCACCTCTTCGGGCCACCCGGCCCGGGCAAGGAGAAGTAGCAATGCGACGCAAGACGTTCGACGCGCTGCTGACCACCGTGGGGCTCATCGTCGCGGCGATGCTCCTCGTTGCCGGCGGCCTGCTCACCTGGGCCCACTCGTTCGTCCAGGACGAGGTCCACAGCCAGCTCAGCGCCCAGAAGATCTTCTTCCCGCCGGCCGGCAGCGACGCCCTCAAGGACCCGGCCATCAAGCCGTACCTGAGCCAGTACGCCGGCCAGCAGATGACCGACGGCGCGCAGGCCAAGGCCTACGCGGACCACTTCATCGCCGTGCACCTGCAGGAGATGACGGGCGGCCAGACCTACGCCCAGCTCAGCTCCAAGGCGCTGGCCAACCCCACCGACACGAAGCTGGCCGGCCAGGTCCAGACCGTGTTCCGCGGTGAGACCCTGCGCGGCCTGCTGCTCAACGCCTACGCCTTCTGGCAGATGGGTCAGATCGCCCTCGTCGGCGCCATCGTCTCGTTCGTGGCGGCCGGGGTCCTGCTGGTGATGAGCCTGCTGGGCTTCTGGCACCTGCGCCGGGCCTCGGCGACCGAGGAGCTGCACCTCGGTGAGGGCCGTCCGGTCCCTGCCGTCGCCACCGCCTGACCGCCTCACCGGCGTCCCCTGACCACGTCCCTCCCGCCCCCGCGGGGGAGGGGCGTGGCCGCCGGCTCCTCCAGGGAAGGACCCTGCCATGACCACGTCGCCCACACCCACCACCACCAGCCTGCCCGTCCTCGCCGGGGTGGTCAGCCGTGAGGACCCGGTCGCCGTCGCCCGCGTCGCGGCGCAGGAGGCGGCCCGCCGCGGCTGCGGCCTGCGGTTCGTCCAGGTCGTCCCGCCCGGCACGACCCCCGAGGAGCGCGCCGACGCCGACGAGCTCACCTTCGAGGCCGCCCTGCGGGCCCTGCACGGCCGCTCGCGGGTCAGCTTCACCTTCGAGACCGTCGCCGGCGACCCGGCCTCGGTCCTCGTCGACCGCAGCGGAGCGGCCAGCCTGCTCGTCGTCGGGGCCGACGTCCCGCACGGCGGGCCTGCCGTCGCCCGGTGGTGCCGGGAGCACGCCTCCTGCGAGGTCCTCACCGTGGGCGGCGAGCCGGGCAGCTGAGCCACAAGGCGCCTCCAGGCGACTGGTGGCGTACGCCCTCTGGCCGAGGGCCCGACCAGAGGCCCGGCGCTAGCCTCACGGAGGTGGGGGTCCGTGGATGGACGCGGCCTGACCCGCAGGCCGCCCGGCACCACGCGGGGGTGGGCATGACCCAACAAGGCGACCTGGCGCTGCTGGAGGACCCGGTGGCGAAGGAGCTGCTGTTGTCGACGGCGCCGGCCCGGCTGGCGTACACGTGGCTGGACGGCACCCCTCGGGTGGTGCCGATGTGGTTCCACTGGAACGGGACCGAGCTGGTCCTGGGAACGCCACTACGCGCACCGAAGGTGCGCGCCCTCCGGGCGCACCCACGAGTGGCGGTGACGATCGACCAGACGGAGTGGCCGTACAAGGCCCTGCTCGTCCGGGGCGACGCAGTCGTGGAGGTGCTCGACCACGTGGCTCACGAGTACGAGCTGGCCGCGAGACGGTACTTCGGGGAGCAGCAAGGCGCCGCGTGGGTCGCTCCGCTCCGCGACGTACCCATGGCCAGGGTGCGGATCCAGCCAGGGTGGGCGGCCGTGCTGGACTTCGTGACGAGGTTCCCCAGCGCCCTCAGCGCCTGACCTCGGGGGCGGCCGGTTCCTCCGGCAGGGATGATGGCGGCCCGCCCCCCGCGGCCGATAGTGGAGACGGGAGCAGGTGCCAGCAGAGCGGAGGCTCTCATGGCAGACAATGCAACACTCGTCCGCGGTCTCTTCGAGGCCTGGAACCAGCGCGACTACGCCACCATCTCGGAACAGATGGCCCCCAACAGCACCATGATCGACATGGGCAGCGGGAGGACCCTCCAGGGTTCCGAGGGAGCGGTCCAGTTCACCAAGTCGCTGTTCGACGCTCTTCCCGACGGGGAGTTCGTCATCGACCACCTCACGGCCAAGGACGACACCGTGGTCGTCGAGTACACCGGCCGGGGCACGCACACCGGAGACCTGGTGATCCCCGCGGGCACCGTGCCCGCCACGGGGCGCCCGCTCACGATGCACCTGTGCGACGTCTACGAGATCAAGGACGGCAAGGTCCAGAACGTCCGTACCTACATCGACTCCGGCGCGATCATGGCCCAGCTCGGACTCGCCGAACGGCTCGGGGTGAACCCGTAGTCGGCTCAGCGGTCTGACACCCCCACAGAACCGGCACCTGCCCCCCTGCCCGGTATGCCGTGCCTGAACCCCTGCCCGGGGAACCCGCGGCGATGCCAGGCGTTCAGCCGGCCGAGCCACCCCCGGCGTCAGGGCGATGCGGCAGCTGCCGTCGAAGCTGCTCGGCGCGCGCCTCGAGGTCCTCGAACCGGCGGGCCAGGTTGCGGTCGGCAAGCTCCTGAAGCGCGCTCATCGACGGTCGCACCCAGCGATGACCGCAGTCGGCGCACCGAACGTCCTTGGGGGCGTTCGCCGTCCCCATGGCGCCGAAGCCGAAGATGTCGAGGGGGCCACTGAGCCCGGACTCGCGGACGAGCACGTGCACCTCGTCGCTGCCGCAGCTCGGACACCGCAGCAACCGCTCGAACTCCGACTCGACCACAGCCGCAGTCTGCGGCGCGACAGCTGCCGCGGCAAGCCCGGACGGGCGGGCACCAGGCAGGTTTCGGAAGCGTGGACCGCACCCTGCGGGAGTGCACTGCGACGCTGGGCCGGAATCTCACCCCCGCGGCCGCGGAGTCGTTGCGACCGTTGGTCCAGGGGCGGCACCCCCGCTCGACCTGCGCCCAGGGGGAGGCGTGGGAGCGGGGGTGCCCAGTGTCCCGGCGCCATTCGGAAAGGGGGTCCCGGCGCCGGAGCCCCAGACGTTACGTCCGGTTTCTGGAGACCGTCACGCGGGAGGCGGTCACGGACGGGGACGATCTGGAGCCCCGTCCACGGGGGGCGTGAGGGAGGGAGCCGGTCAGGACACCCGGCCGTAGCTGACGTCGCCGGAGTTCCACACCGGCCGCTCCGCGACCGAGGAACCACTGTGCGGGGCGTCCCACATCATGCCGCCGCCGGCGTAGATGCCGACGTGGTAGGCGGGTGAACCGAA
>DASSPC010000445.1:0-2212 GCA_035699865.1 Oryzihumus sp.
TTGTTCCAGATGATGTACTGGATCCCGAAGCGCCGGGCCATCGCGCCGTTGTTCGCGCTCAGCCAGGCGGTCACCGAGTCCGCGATCGCCTTCTGGTCGGGGTTGTCGACGCTGAGCATCCAGTCCAGCGCACGGCCGTCGTAGTGCTCGCTGGTGTCGGCGGCGCAGTAGCGGCTCACCCCGTAGTTCCCCGACTTGTACGTCGCCAGCATCAGGTCGCCGAACGCGCGCACCCCCGGCTTGTCCACCGGGTCGCAGGAGACCTGCGGCTGCCAGGGCGTCATGACGTCGAGCGTGGCCGGCAGCGCCTTGGTGGGCGGCGCCGGCACCGGGGCGGTCGTCGCGGCCTCGGCCGAGCCGGCAGCCCACACGGCGAGGACGGGCAGGGCGATCGCGGCCCCACCGGCCGCCGCCCACCTGACCGTGCTCGCCATGCGTCACATCCTTCACACCAGTCCCGACACCACCATCCGGATCAGTTATCCCGTGGCACCACAGCCGCGACAAGCGCTTTGGTCGAATTACACGCCGGTAGTTCCCCCGGGCGTGGGGCGACCGGCACCTGTGCCCGGGCCACACCGGTCCCCGCGCAGCGGTGTCCTCCCGGGCTGCACCCGGTCCCCCGCGGGCCCGGCTAGAGTCCCCGCCATGGACAAAGTCGTCTCCACTGCCGCCGAAGCCGTTGACGGGATCGTCGACGGATCGTCCCTGTCCGTGGGTGGCTTCGGCCTCTGCGGCATCCCCACGGTCCTGATCAAGGAGATCCACGACCGGGGCGTCACCGACCTCGAGGCCGTCTCCAACAACTGCGGCGTCGATGAATGGGGCCTGGGGATCCTGCTGAAGGACAAGCGGATCCGCCGGATGATCTCCTCCTACGTCGGGGAGAACAAGGAGTTCGAGCGGCAGTTCCTCTCCGGGGAGCTCGAGGTCGAGCTGACCCCGCAGGGCACCCTCGCCGAGCGGCTGCGCGCCGGCGGCTCCGGCATCCCGGCCTTCTACACCGCCACCGGCGTGGGCACCCAGGTCGCCGAGGGCGGCCTGCCCTGGCGCTACGCCCCCGACGGCTCGGTGGCCAAGGCCTCCCCCGCCAAGGACACCCGCGAGTTCGCGCTGGGCGGTGGCCAGACCCGCACCTACGTGCTCGAGGAGGCCATCGTCACCGACTTCGGCCTGGTCCGGGCCTGGAAGGGTGACCGCCACGGCAACCTCGTCTTCCACGAGTCGGCGCGCAACTTCAACCCGCTGGCCGCGATGGCCGGCCGGGTGACCATCGCCGAGGTCGAGCAGCTCGTCGAGCCCGGCGAGATCGACGCCGACCAGGTGCACCTGCCGGGCATCTTCGTCCAGCGCGTCCTCCCCCTCACCCCCGAGCAGGCCGCAGACAAGCGCATCGAGCGCCGCACCGTCCGGTCGAAGGAGTCCTGACCCATGGCACTGACCCGCGAGCAGATGGCCGCCCGCGCCGCCCTCGAGCTGGCCGACGGCGACTACGTCAACCTGGGCATCGGCCTGCCCACCCTCGTGCCCAACTACGTGCCCGACGACGTCGAGATCGTCCTGCAGTCCGAGAACGGCATCCTGGGCGTCGGCGCCTACCCGTTCGAGGGCGAGGAGGACCCCGACCTCATCAACGCCGGCAAGGAGACGGTCACCCTGCGCAAGGGCGCGTCCTTCTTCGACTCGGCCACGAGCTTCGGCATGATCCGTGGCGGCAAGGTCGACGCCGCGATCCTCGGCGCCATGCAGGTCTCCGCCGGCGGCGACATCGCCAACTGGATGATCCCCGGCAAGATGGTCAAGGGCATGGGCGGCGCGATGGACCTGGTCCACGGCGCCCGCAAGGTGATCGTGCTCATGGAGCACGTCGCCCGGGACGGCTCCTACAAGATCGTCAACGACTGCTCCCTGCCCTACACCGGCAAGGCCGTGGTGCAGCGGATCATCACCGACCTGGCCGTCATCGACGTGACCGACAAGGGCCTCGTGCTGCGCGAGCTCGCCCCCGGCGTCACCGAGGACGAGGTCCGGGACAAGACCGAGCCCGAGCTGCTGGTGGACCTTCAGCAGGACTGAGCCACCCGGCATACCGCCTGCATGACGAAGGGCCCCCGCACCTGCGGGGGCCCTTCCGTCGTATGCCGCGTGGTCGGCTACGGCGCGATGGTGGACAGGCCGTTCCAGCCCGTGCCGATCTGGCGGGAGCCGCTCC
>DASSPC010000446.1:0-4573 GCA_035699865.1 Oryzihumus sp.
TCGGGCGCAGCGTGTCCCTGCTGCTGCTGGACATCGACCACTTCAAGAACCTCAACGACGCGCACGGGCACGGCGCCGGCGACGCGATCCTGCACGGGATGGCCCAGCGCGTGGCCGGGAGCATCCGGTCCGTGGACACGGTGGCCCGCTACGGCGGGGAGGAGTTCGCCGTGGTGTGCCCCGAGCTCGGGCCGGAGGAGGCCTACGGCCTGGCCAGCCACCTGCACGAGGCGATCCGCGACGCCGGCTTCCCGGTGGAGGACGGCGTGGTCGACGTCCGCGTCAGCATCGGGGTCGCCTCCTGGCCGCAGCAGGCGACCACCTCCACCGAGCTCATGCGGGCCGCGGACGCGGCGTTGTCGCAGGCGAAGGCCTCGGGTCGGGACCGAGTTGCCGCCGCGACCGTCCCGCACCGATAACCTCTCGGCATGACGTCGACCGCGCCCACCCCTTCCCGTGACGGTGCCACGCCGCCTGTCCTCAAGGCCGTGATCCCGGCCGCCGGTCTGGGGACACGCTTCCTGCCGGCCACCAAGGCGACCCCCAAGGAGATGCTGCCGGTCGTCGACAAGCCCGCGATCCAGTACGTCGTGGAGGAGGCGACCCGCGCCGGCCTGCGTGACGTGCTCATGGTCACCGGTCGCAACAAGGCCGCCCTCGAGGACCACTTCGACCGGCACTGGGAGCTCGAGCAGGCGCTGGAGGCCAAGGGTGACCAGCTGCGGCTGGCCCGCGTGCGCAAGTCCACCAGCCTGGCCAACGTGCACTACGTGCGCCAGGGGGAGCCCAAGGGCCTGGGCCACGCGGTCCTGTGCGCCGCCGACCACGTCGGCAACAACCCGTTCGCGGTGCTCCTCGGCGACGACCTCATCGACGCCCGTGACCGGCTGCTCGAGCAGATGATCGCCGTCCAGCAGGAGCGCGGCGGCAGCGTCATCGCGCTGATGGAGGTGCCCCGGGACCAGGCGCACCTGTACGGCTGCGCCGCCGTCGAGCGCGACGGTGACGGGGACGTGGTGCGCGTGACCGGCCTGGTCGAGAAGCCCGACCCTGCCGACGCCCCGTCGAACCTGGCGGTCATCGGCCGTTACGTGCTCGACCCTTCCATCTTCGAGGTCCTGGCCAAGACGCCTCCCGGCCGGGGCAACGAGATCCAGCTGACCGACGCCCTGCAGGAGCGTGCCGCCTCCACGGAGCCCGGTGGCGGCGTCCACGGCGTGGTGTTCCGCGGTCGTCGATACGACACCGGCGACCGGCTCGACTACCTCAAGGCCGTCGTCCGGCTCGCGGTGGAGCACCGCGAGCTCGGCTCGGACTTCTCCGTGTGGCTGGAGGAGTTCGTCGCCGGTCGGGAGGACGTCAGCCAGGGCTCTCCCGTCGCGTGATCAGCGTCGAGCAGCACCTCGGGCGCATCCTGGACACGGTGCGCCGGCTGCCGCCGATCGAGCTCGGCCTCCTCGACGCGCTCGGGTGCGTCCTGGCCGAGGACGTGCGCAGCGCCGCCGACCTGCCAGGGTTCACCAACTCCGCGATGGACGGGTATGCCGTGCACGCGGCGGACGTCGCCGCCGCCACCGCGGAGTCCCCGGCGCTGCTGCCGGTCGTCAACGACATCGCGGCGGGCAACACCCAGGCGCTGAGCCTGGCCCCGCGGCAGTCGATGCGGATCATGACCGGCGCGCCGCTGCCGCATGGCGCCGACGCGGTCGTGCCCGTGGAGCTGACCGACGCCGGGCTGGCCGCCGTGGCGGTCCGGTCCCCGGTCGAGGTCGGCCAGCACGTGCGCCCGACCGGTGATGACGTGCGCACCGGCGAGCTGGTCCTGCGCTCGGGTGGGCGGCTCGGCCCGCGACAGCTGGCCCTGCTCGCGGCGGTGGGCCGCTCCTCGGTGCGGGTGGTCCCGAAGCCGCGCGTGGTGGTCGTGTCCACCGGGGACGAGCTCGTCGAGGTGGGCCGCCCGGCCGGCTTCGGCCAGGTGGTCGACAGCAACGGGCTCATGCTCACCGCCGCGGTGCGGGCCCTCGGGGCCGTGCCGTTCCGGGTGGGCCCGGTGGTCGACGACGCCAAGGAGCTCCTGGCCACCCTCGAGGACCAGCTGGTGCGTGCCGACGCGGTGATCACCACCGGCGGGGTCAGCGCGGGCGCCTACGACACGGTCAAGGAGGTGCTGTCCCGCGTGGGGACGGTGCGTTTCGACAAGGTGTCGATGCAGCCCGGCATGCCGCAGGGCTTCGGGGTCCTCGGCGCCGACGAGACCCCGGTGTTCACCCTGCCGGGCAACCCGGTCAGTGCGATGGTCTCCTTCGAGGTGTTCGTGGCTCCGGCGCTGCGTGCCATGGCGGGCCGTCCCGAGCACGAGAGCGCCCTGGTCCCGGCCGTCGTCGAGACCGGGTGGACGACTCCCGCGGGCAAGACCCAGTTCGCCCGCGCCGTGCTGCACCCGCGCCGGATCACGGGCACCAACGGGCAGGACTGCGACTTCGCCGTGACGCTGGTGGGCGCCCAGGGCTCCCACGTGCTCGGCGGGCTGGCGGCCGCCAACTGCCTGGCGGTGATCCCGGCCGCCGTGACCGAGGTCCAGGCCGGCGACGTGGTCCGTTGCCACCTGCTCGGCGCGATGATGGAGGCGTGATGGAGGAGCCGGCGCTGACCCACGTGCGCCCCGACGGCAGCGCGCACATGGTCGACGTCAGCGCCAAGCCGGTCACCGCCCGCCGGGCGAGTGCGGCCGGGCGCGTCCTGCTGTCGGCGGACGCGGTCGCGGCCCTGCGGGGCGGCACGGTCCCCAAGGGCGACGCGCTCGCCGTGGCCCGGATCGCGGGCATCCAGGGCGCCAAGCGCACCCCCGAGCTCGTGCCGCTGGCGCACCCGATCGGGATCCACGGCGTCGAGGTCGACCTCGTGGTCGTCGACGACGGGGTCGACGTCACCGCGACCGTGCTCACCGCCGACCGCACCGGGATCGAGATGGAGGCGCTCACGGCTGTGACCGTTGCGGCCCTCGCCCTTGTCGACATGGTCAAGGCCGTCGACAAGCACGCGCGGATCACCGACGTGCGCGTCACGGCGAAGTCCGGGGGGCGCTCCGGGGACTGGAGCGAAGGGTGAGCACCGCCGTCGTCATCACCTGTTCCACCCGGGCCTCGACCGGGGTCTACCCCGACCGCTCCGGACCGGTCATCGTCGAGGCCCTGCGGTCCTGGGGGTTCGAGACGGGGGAGCCGATCGTCGTGGCCGACGGCCCGGAGGTCGAGGAGGCGCTGGAGGCCGCCGTGGCCGCGGGCCCTGACCTCGTGCTGACCACCGGGGGGACCGGGCTGACGCCCACCGACGGCACACCCGAGGCCACCCTGCGCGTCATCGACCGGCCGGTGCCCGGCATCGCCGAGGCGATCCGGGCCGCCGGTGTCGCCGCAGGCGTGCCCGCCGCGATGCTCTCGCGGGGCGTGGCCGGGATGGCCGGTGCAACGCTCGTCGTCAACCTCCCGGGCTCGACCGGCGGTGTGCGCGACGGGCTCACGGTCCTCGAACCGGTGGTGGCCCATGCCGTCTCGCAGATGCGCGGGGGCGACCACTGATGACCGGCGCGTGGCCCGTCACCCTGTCGGCCACGACGCCGTCGGGGCACGACGTCGCCCTCGGGCCGTTGCGGGTGCGACAGCGCAAGGAGTGGGAGGCGCTGCGCCGCGACAACGCCGACTGGCTGCGGGAGTGGGAGGCCACGGCTCCGGAGCCGGTGACCGGCCGGGTCGGCTACCGGCAGATGGTGCGCTACTTCAACCGCGAGGCGGTGGAGGGCCGGATGCTGCCGTTCGCGATCTCCGTCGATGGCCGCCTGGCCGGGCAGATGCACCTGTTCGGCATCACCTGGGGCTCGATGCGGTCCGGAGCCGCGGGCTACTGGGTGTCCAGATCCGTTGCGGGACAAGGGGTTGCGCCGATCTCGCTGGCGATGCTGACCGACCACGCGTTCCTGGCGCTCGGTCTGCACCGGGTCGAGGTCAACATCCGGCCGGACAACGCCGCGAGCCTGCGCGTGGTCGCCAAGCTCGGCTTCCGCGACGAGGGCCTGCGGACGCGCTACCTGCACATCAACGGCGCGTGGCGGGACCACCGCTCGTTCGCGCTGACGACCGAGGACCTCGCCGGTGGACGCCTCCTGGACCGCTGGCTCGATGCCGTGGACCAACCTCACAGGCGACACACCGACGCTGGTCCGCGCGGGTAGTCCCGGGAACCTCTAGCGTCGTGGTCGTGCAGCCCAGCAGTCTCATCTTCCTCGTCATCATCGCGATCTGGGCTGCCTACCTGCTCCAGCACTGGGTGCGCCGTCGCGAGCACCTCGCGACCGCGCGCTCGGTCGACCGCTTCTCCGACGCCATGCGCGTCCTCGAGCGTCGCGCGCACGTCGCCGAGGTGCCCGAGCGCGCCCCCGCACCGCGGTCGTATGCCGTGAGCCCCACCCGGGTCGTCCGGACCGCCACGACCCCGGCGCAAGCCACGCCCGCAGGGTCCGAGGCCGCCGGCGCCACGCAGCCTGCGCCGCGCGTGCGCCCCGAGTCCGCCCTCCGCC
>DASSPC010000447.1:0-2886 GCA_035699865.1 Oryzihumus sp.
GACATCAAGCTGGTCGTGCACATGATGAGCTTCCTCGACGCCAAGCTCGGCAACGACGCCTCGGTCCGTGCGGCCGCCGCGGCGGCGTGTGCGGCCGACCAGGGCAAGTTCCTCGACTACCACGGCGTGGTCTACGCCAACCAGCCCGCGCAGGAGGGTGCCGGTTACACCGACGCCGACCTCATGGGCTTCGCCAGCAAGGCGGGCATCAGCGGCTCCGCGCTGACCTCGTGGACGAAGTGCTTCGACGCCAAGACCCACCTGGGCTACGCCAAGGACGTCGAGACCGCGGCCGAGAAGGCCGGCGTCTTCTCCACGCCCACGCTCAAGCTCAACGGCAAGGACCTGCCGCTGCAGCAGCTCTCGCAGCAGTACCTCACCGACCAGGTCAAGGCAGCCACGAAGTGACCACCGCCCTGGCCGCCAGCATCCCCAGCCCGACGCAGGGCGTGTGGTACCTCGGGTTCTTCCCGATCCGGGCCTATGCGATGTGCATCCTGGCCGGCATCGTCGTCGCCGTCTGGATCACCCAGCGCCGCCTGGAGGACCGCGGCGGCAAGCCCGGCCAGGCGCTGGACGTCGCGGCCTGGGCGGTGCCCTTCGGCATCGTGGGCGGCCGCCTCTACCACCTGGCCACCTCGTGGCAGCCCTACTTCGGGCCGGGCGGCCACCCGATGGACGCGTTCAAGGTCTGGAACGGCGGCCTCGGCATCTGGGGTGCGGTCGCGCTGGGCGCCGTCGGCGCCTGGATCGGGTGCCGGCGCCAGCACGTCCGCTTCCTGGACTTCATCGACGCGGCCGCGCCGGGCGTGGCCGTCGCCCAGGCGTTCGGGCGCTGGGGCAACTGGTTCAACAACGAGCTCTACGGCGGGCGCACCTCGCTGCCGTGGGGCCTGGAGATCCACCAGTGGGACCAGGCGGCCGGCAAGGCGGTCGTCGACGCCTCCGGCAAGCCGGTCGTGCTGGGCACCTTCCAGCCGACCTTCCTCTACGAGTCGCTGTGGTGCCTGCTGCTGGCCTTGGCCATCGTGCTGGTCGAGCGGCGGCTGCGTGCCGCCGGCCGCCCGCTGGCCCCGGGCCGGGTCTTCGCGCTCTACGTCATGCTCTACACCGCCGGCCGGCTGGTCATCGAGCTGATGCGCACCGACGAGGCCAACCACATCCTCGGCCTGCGTCTCAACGTGTGGACCTCCGTGCTCGTGTTCCTGTTCGGCCTCGCCCTGTGGTGGCGCTTCGGGCGGCGGGCCGCGGCGGGCGGGACGGCTCGCGCGGACGCGGGCGAGGACCGGGACGCGACCGAGGACGCCGAGGTCAGCGCGGGGGAGGCGACGGTGCCCGCGGGCCCGGCGGCCCGGCATACCTCCGACCCGGCCGCCCGTGCTGCGGACCGGGGTTCGTCCCACGATCCGGACTGATCTGTCCCAGCTGTCAGGACATCGCCACTCTCGGCTATCCTGCTCGGACCACGCTGGCCAACGCCGTCCAGCCGGTGCCCGAGTGCTCCTCGTGACAGTTTCAAGGACGGTGACTTCGCAGCATGTCTGCCTTCTCGCGCTTCTCCGCGCAGCCCGCGAACCAGGGGCTGTACAGCTCCGCGAACGAGCACGACGCCTGCGGCGTGGCCCTCGTCGCCACGATGCGGGGGAGTGCCGGGCACGACATCGTCGACCACGCGCTGACGGCGCTGCGCAACCTCGAGCACCGCGGCGCGACGGGGGCCGACCCGGAGGTCGGTGACGGCGCGGGCATCCTCACCCAGGTCCCCGATGCGTTCCTGCGCGAGGTCGTCGACTTCGAGCTGCCCGCCCAGGGTGCGTATGCCGTGGGCATCGCCTTCCTGCCGGTCGAGCCGCAGGAGCAGGCACAGACCGTCGCGATGATCGAGACGCTGGCCGGGGAGGAGGGCCTGCGGGTCCTCGGCTGGCGCGACGTGCCGGTCGACGCCGACCTCGTGGGGGAGACCGCGCGGGCATGCATGCCGGTGTTCCGCCAGCTGTTCGTCACCGCCGCGGCGGGCCGGGTCGTCGGCCTGGGCCTGGAGCGCATGGCGTTCTGCCTGCGCAAGCGGGCCGAGCGCGAGGCCGAGGTCTACTTCCCGTCGCTGTCCTGCCGCACCCTCGTCTACAAGGGGATGCTCACCACGGGCCAGCTCGAGCCGTTCTTCCCCGACCTGTCCGACCGCCGGTTCGCCACCGAGCTCGCGCTGGTCCACTCCCGCTTCTCCACCAACACCTTCCCGTCCTGGCCGCTGGCCCACCCCTACCGGCTGATCGCCCACAACGGCGAGATCAACACCGTCAAGGGCAACCGCAACTGGATGCGGGCCCGCGAGAGCCAGCTGGCCAGCGACATCATCCCGGGCGACCTCGACCGGCTCTTCCCGATCTGCACCCCGGAGGCCTCGGACTCGGCGAGCTTCGACGAGGCCCTGGAGCTGCTGCACCTCGGCGGCCGCTCGCTGCCGCACGCGGTGCTCATGATGATCCCGGAGGCGTGGGAGAACCACGAGGACATGGACCCCGCCCGGCGGGCGTTCTACGAGTTCCACTCCACCTTCATGGAGCCGTGGGACGGTCCCGCCTGCGTGACGTTCACCGACGGCACCGTCATCGGCGCCGTGCTGGACCGCAACGGCCTGCGCCCGGGCCGCTACTGGGTGACCGACGACGGCCTGGTGGTGCTCGCCTCCGAGGCCGGGGTCCTCGAGCTGGAGCCGGAGCGGGTCGTGCGCCGCGGGCGGCTGCAGCCCGGGCGGATGTTCCTCGTCGACACCGAGCACGGCCGGATCGTCAGCGACGACGAGGTCAAGGCCTCGCTGGCCGCGGAGAACCCCTACGACGAGTGGCTGCACGCCGGCCTGATCCACCTCGCCGACCTGCCCGAGCG
>DASSPC010000448.1:0-4498 GCA_035699865.1 Oryzihumus sp.
TCGGTGCTCACCGACGAGGTCATCGGCCGGCCGGTCGCCGAGGCGCTGCAGACGTTCGTCGCGATGCGCTCGATGCTGACCAGCAGGGGCACCGACCCCGGTGACGAGGAGGCCATCGGGGACGGCGTGGCCTTTGCCGGCGTCGCGAAATACCCTGCCCGTGTGAAGTGTGCGCTGCTGGGATGGACCGCGTTCACCGATGCGTTGGCACAGGCAGGCATCGACATCTCGGCTACGGCGTCCCAGGCGCCGGGTCACACCACGAGCCCATCACAGGAGCTGTCATGACTGACACGACCACCAGCACACCGGCCAACGTCGCCGACGTCGAGGAGGCGCTGCGCGATGTCGTGGACCCCGAGCTCGGCATCAACGTCGTCGACCTCGGCCTCATCTACGGCATCACGGTCGACGGCCAGAGCCACGCCGTCATCGACATGACGCTGACCAGCGCGGCGTGCCCGCTCACCGACGTCATCGAGGACCAGACCGCGCAGGCGCTCGAGGGCCTGGTCGCCTCGCACCGGATCAACTGGGTCTGGATGCCGCCGTGGGGCCCGGACAAGATCACCGACGACGGCCGCGAGCAGCTGCGGGCGCTCGGCTTCAACGTGTGAGCAGCCCTGCGCCCGTCGATGCGCGCCGGATCGAGGTCGATCCGGCGCGCATCGCTCGTTGGGTGGCGGGTTTCGGCGAGCGGCACGGAACACCGGCCTGGACCGCGGGCGAGGGGACGCTGACCCTGGTCGCCCCCGACGGGGCGCAGGCGGTGCTGGAGCCGTGGTTGCCCGCCGGCCCGTGCCCAGCCGGCGACGGCGAGGCCCTGCGCTCGTGGGTCGAGCCGCCGAGTGCGGTCGGGCTGGTCCTCGTGCGCCGCGGCGGGTATGCCGTGGGGCTGGCCGAGGGGGAGCGCCTCGTCACGCACAAGGCCGGCACCCGCTACGTGCAGTCCCGCACTGCGGCGGGCGGCTGGTCGCAGCAGCGCTACGCCCGGCGCCGGGGCAACCAGGCCGACGCCCTGGCCGCCACCGTGGCCGACCAGGCGCTGCGGCTGGTGCTGCCCGGTGACCCGCGGGCCCTCGTCGTGGGAGGTGACCGGGCCCTGGTGCGTGACGTCCTTGCCGACCCCCGGCTGGCACCGCTGGCCGGCCTGCCGCGCCGGGAGCTGCCCGACCTGCCCGACCCCCGGCTGGCCGTCCTGGAGCAGGCGCTGCGCCGTGGCCGGGCCGTGCGGGTGCTCGTGTCCGACGGCGCCTGACCGCACGACGTGGTAGCCATGGGCATGGCCTCGAACCGCTCGCTGCTGCCCGTCGCTGCCGCCCGTTTCACCGCTGCCGTGCGTGCCGTGCCCCGGGACCGCTGGAACGACCCCACGCCCTGCTCGGAGTGGAGCGTGCGCGACGTCGTCAACCACATGACCGGCGAGCACCTGTGGGTGCCGCACCTGCTGGGCGGGCAGACCCTCGAGGAGGTCGGCGACCGCTATGACGGCGACAACGTCGGCACTGACCCCGTCGAGGCATGGGAGGCCGCCGTCACCGCGTCCCTGGCAGCGTGGCAGGGCCTGCCCTCCGACGAGGAGCCGGTCCACCTGTCCTTCGGGCTGGTGCCGGCCTCGCTCTACGCCTCGCAGATGCTGGTCGACCTCACGGTGCACTGCTGGGACGTCGCCCGCGGCGCCGGGCTGGACGAGCGGCTGGTGCCCGAGGCGGTCTCGGCGGTGCTGGCGTTCCTCGAGCCGCAGGGCACGGCGCTCGCCGAGAGCGGCTACTTCGCCGCCGCGGTCGCCACGTCCTCCGTGGACGCCCAGGACCGGGTGCTGGCGCTGTCCGGGCGCGACCCGTCCTAGGACCCCGGCCGGCACGGGGACGCAAGGGCGAGTCGGTCGTCCTCCACTCGTGCGAGGATCCGGGCCATGGTCCTGCGTCCGGTGCTGTCCCACACCCACCACGTGCACCCCGGCGAGAAGGTCGCCATCATCTCCCCGTCGTGGGCCGGCCCGGCCGCCTTCCCGCACGTCCACGACCTCGGCCTGCGGCGACTGCGTGAGCAGCTCGGCGTCGAGCCGGTGGAGTACCCCACGACACGCCGGCTCGGGGCGACGCCGCAGGAGCGGGCCGCGGACATCCACGCCGCGTTCGCCGACCCCGAGATCCGCGCCGTGATGGCCAGCATCGGTGGCAGCGACCAGCTCCTCGTGCTCAACCACCTCGACGCCGACCTCATCCGGGCCAACCCCAAGCCCTTCTTCGGCTACAGCGACAACACCAACCTGCTCATCTACCTGTGGAACCTGGGCATCGTCGGCTACCACGGCGGCTCGACGCTGGTGCACCTCGGCCGCCCGGGCGCAATGCACCCGGTGACGCTGGAGTCCCTGCGCACCGCGTTGTTCGAGCGCAGGCCGGTCGACATCGCGCCGTCCCCGGACTTCGGGGACGAGAACGCCAGCTGGGCGGAGCAGGACGAGAGCAGCCCGGAACCGCCCATGCGCCCCGGCTCCGGCTGGCGCTGGCACGGGGAGGAGCGGCGAGTGGTCGGCCCGTCCTGGGGCGGCTGCCTGGAGATCCTGGACATGCACCTGCGCTCGGGCCGGCACGTCCTGGACCCCGCGGCATACCGGGGGTGTGTCCTGCTGCTGGAGACCTCGGAGGAGATGCCGTCGGCGGAGTACGTCTACCGCGTGCTCATGGGCATGGGGGAGCGGGGGATGCTCGAAGAGATCGAGGGGGTCCTGGTGGCCGCGCCCAAGGCCTGGTCGTTCGAGCGGCCGCTGGACCTGCGGGAGCGGGAGGCCTACACCCGCGACCAGGAGGTGGCGGTCCTACGGGCGCTCGGGGAGTACCACCCCGGGGTGCCGACGGTGACCGGTGTGGAGTTCGGCCACACCGACCCCCAGCTGGTGCTGCCCTACGGCGGGGAGATCACCATCGACCCGGCGCAGCGCCGGCTGACGGTGGCCTACTGACGCAGACCCGCTGACGGAGGCCTGCTGACGGGGGCCCGCTGCCCCCGGTGGCCGGGCCGGTCAGGCCGGGGGCTCGGGGACGCTGAACCCGGGGTCGGTCTGGGCCTCCGCTGCGGCGATCGTGGCCGCCGGGGCGGGGTCGGGGACGTACCAGCGGGAGGCGATGAGCGTGGCGCCCTCGACCTGCCCCCGGCGGGCGCGGCGGGCCAGGCTGCCGGTGGAGACGCCCTGGGCCTTGGCGTGGGCGGTCAACGGCACGAGCGTGACGTCGGGCTTGAGCGGCGGGGGAGCCTGAGCGCGGGAGGACGAGAACATGGGAGCACCGGACCTTCAGGTTGGACCTGGGGGCGGAGTTGCCGACAGGCCGGGCGAACCTGTGAACCGTACCCCGGACTGCGCCCCCGTAATCACGGCGGAGGGTCAGCGTTCGGCGCGGACCGGGACGACGCAGGCGCCGAGCAACGGCAGGGCCACGCAGGCCGCGAACGCCGGGCCGTAGCCGCGGGCGCCGGCCAGGGCACCGACCAGCGGCCCGGTGAGGAAGGCGGCGACGTTCTGCGCGGTGTTCTGCGTGCCCAGGGCGCGCCCGGACCACGCGGTGCCCGCCAGCTCCGCCGTCGCGGTGAAGCCCAGCCCGTTGTCGGTGACCGACACCACCGACGCAGCGGCGAGGGCGGCCAGCACCAGCGGCGAGCCGGTCTCGATCGCCAGCGCAACCAGCGCCATCGTCAGTGCGGACAGCAGCGCCACCTGACGCATCGGCCGCAGGCGGCTGCCGACCAGGTCCGACCAGCGGCCGACGGCTAGCCGGCCCAGCGCGCCCGCCAGGGCCACCACGGCGAGCACCCGCCCGGCGTCCGCGGCGTCCCAGTGCTGCCGGGCGACGAGGTACTCCGCCGAGAACGTCGCCGTCGCGAACTGCGGCACGACCAGCAGCGCGCTCGCGAGGTGCACCCGGGCCAGGGCCCAGGACTGCCGGTACGGCGAGCGGGGGCGGTTGCCGTCACCAGCGGAGGCGTCGGCCCGGGGCGGGTCGGCGGCCAGCACCAGCAGCAGGACCGCCACGGCCAGGCACAGCAGCCCGGGCACCGCCAGGGCGAGGGGGATCCCGCCGGCGCGCTCCAGCGGCGGGAGGAGCAGCGCCGCGACCGCGACCCCGAGCGGCTGCCCCATCTGCCGGATGCCCATGGCCAGCCCGCGCTGGTCGGCGCCGAACCAGCCCATGACCAGCCGACCGCTGGCGGCGTTGACCGAGGCACCGGCGGCGCCGACGAGCACGAGCAGCAGGCCCCTGGCCCATGGCGTGTCCACCGGCGCGGCGGCCAGGGCGAGCACCCCGGTCAGCCCGAGACCGGACCACAGGGCCAGCCGCTCGCCGTACCGGTCCGCGAAGGCGCCCCAGAGGATGAGGGTGAGGACCAGGCCCAGGGAGGGCGCGGCGACCAGGGCGCCCGCCTGGGCGAGCGTCAGCTGGTCCTCCTGGCGCAGCGCCGGCAGGAGGAACGGCAGCCCGAAGAGCAGCGTCGACGC
>DASSPC010000449.1:0-13789 GCA_035699865.1 Oryzihumus sp.
GATGAAGATCAGGAACGCCGCAGCCCCGGCGAGGATGAGGATGCCGTTGCTGAAGGCGAGACGGTCGCCGCGGGTGTGCAGCTGGCGGGGCAGGTAACCGTCCTTGGCCAGGATCGAGGCCAGCACGGGGAAGCCGTTGAAGGCGGTGTTGGCGGCCAGCACGAGGATGATGCCGGTGACGATCGAGACGAACACCACGCCGACCGGGAAGCCGGAGAAGACCGTCTTGGCCAGCTGGCCGATGATCGTGTCCTGCTGGTAGCGGGGGCCGACCGGCCGGCCGTGGAGCCAGAGCTGGGTGGCGGGGTTCTCGGCGTACTTGATGCCCGTCATCCGGGTCAGCGTGATGATCGACATCAGCATGGTGACGGCGATCGTGCCCATGAGCAGCAGGGTCGTGGCCGCGTTGCGGCTCTTGGGCTTCTTGAACGCCGGGACGCCGTTGCTGATCGCCTCGACGCCGGTCAGCGCGGCACAGCCGGAGGAGAAGGCGCGCAGCAGCAGGAACATCGCGGCGAAGCCCATGATCCCCCCGGACCCGGGCTCGGGCACCAGCGTGAACCTCGCGCTCTCGGCCTGGGGCAGGTGACCGAACGCCGCGCGGGCGAAGCCGAACAGGCCCATGCCGATGATGCCGAGCATGAACGCGTAGACCGGGACCGCGAACGCCGAGCCCGACTCGCGCACGCCGCGCAGGTTCATGGCAGTGAGCAGGACGACCAGGAGGATGGCGATCGGCATCTCGTGGCCGCGCAGGAACGGCATCGCGGCCGCGGCGTTCTGCACACCCGAGGAGATCGACACCGCGACGGTCAGGACGTAGTCGACCAGCAGCGCGCTGGCCACGGTCAGCCCGGCGCGGGCGCCGAGGTTGACGGTGGCGACCTCGTAGTCACCGCCACCGGAGGGGTAGGCGTGGACGTTCTGCCGGTAGGACGCGACGACGATCAGCATGACGAAGACGACGCCGAGGCCGATCTGCCAGGAGTGGGTCGTCGCGAACGCGCCGCCCGCCACCGCCAGGGTCAGGAAGATCTCGTCCGGCGCGTAGGCCACCGAGGAGAGGGCGTCACTGGCGAAGACCGGGAGGGCGATCCGCTTGGGCAGCAAGGTCTCGCCGAGCCGGTCGCTGCGCATGGCGCGACCCACGAGGAGGCGTTTGAGGACACGACCGGTGGTGGGCACGTCGCAACTCTAGGGCGCTCAGCCCGGGCTGCGCGGCTCGCACCCCCTCCGGTGTAGCGTCGGCGCGTGCACTTCGTCATCATGGGCTGCGGCCGGGTCGGCTCGACGCTCGCCCTGAGCCTTGAGAGCCAGGGCCACGACGTGGCCGTCATCGACCAGAACAGCACGGCGTTCCGGCGGCTGGGCAGCACGTTCGAGGGCAAGCGGGTCACCGGCGTCGGCTTCGACCGCGACACGTTGCGCGAGGCGGGCGTCGAGGACGCCTACGCGTTCGCCGCCGTGAGCAACGGTGACAACTCCAACATCCTCGCGGCGCGGGTGGCACGCGAGACCTTTGGCGTCGAGCACGTCGTCGCCCGCATCTACGACCCCGGCCGCGCCGAGGTCTACCAGCGGCTCGGCATCCCCACCGTCGCCACGGTCCGCTGGACGGCCGACCAGATGCTGCGCCGGCTGCTCCCCCAGGGCTCGGTCCCCGAGCACACCGACCCCAGCGGCCAGATCCTCATCGCCGATGTCCCGGTCCACGCCGGCTGGGTCGGCCGCCGGATCACCGAGCTGGAGTCGGTCACCGGCGCGCGGGTCGCCTACCTGACCCGACTGGGAGAGGGCCTGCTCCCGGCCGCCGACACCGTCTACCAGGACGGCGACATCGTCCACCTGGTCACGACGACCGGCACGCTCACCAGCGTCGAGCAGACCCTCGACCAGCCGCCGCCCGCCCACTGAGCGCCCGCCCCAGAAAGGACCCACGCCCACCATGCGCGTAGTCATCGCCGGCGCCGGCAGCGTCGGCCGCTCCATCGCCCGGGAGCTCCTGCACAACGGGCACCAGGTGCTGCTCATCGACAAGGACGCCGACGACGTCCAGGCCGGCCGGGTGCCGGAGGCCTCGTGGCTGCTGGCCGACGCCTGCGAGATCACGGCCCTGCACGAGGCCGGCCTGGCCGACTGCGACGTCGTGGTCGCCGCCACCGGTGACGACAAGGCCAACCTCGTCGTCTCGCTGCTGGCCAAGACCGAGTTCGGCGTGCCGCGCACGGTCGCCCGGGTCAACAACCCCAAGAACGAGTGGATGTTCGACGAGGCCTGGGGTGTCGACGTGGCCGTGTCCACGCCGCGCCTCATGACGGCCCTCGTCGAGGAGGCGGTCAGCGTCGGCGACCTGGTCCGCATCTTCCAGTTCCAGCAGGGCACCGCCACGATGGTCGAGCTGACCCTGCCGCCGGACAGCCCGTTCGCCGGCAAGCGGGTCGGCGACATCCCGTGGCCCGGTGACAGCGTGCTCGTGGGCATCATCCGCGAGGACCACCCGATCGCCCCGAGCCGCGACGACTCGGTCGAGGCCCACGACGAGCTGCTCTTCCTCACCACCCCCGAGGTCGAGGACGCGCTCGAGGCGATGCTCAGCCCCGGCAACCGGGTGCCCCGCGGCGCCGAGGGCTGACCTACCGGACCGGTACACCTCACGGGGCGGCCGCGCTGCGCGGCCGCCCCTTGTCGTGTCCGGTGTATGCCGGGTGGCTCAGTCGGTGGGACGTGCCCCGGCCGCGAGGTCCTCGGCGGCCGCCCGGGTGCGTCCGCGCATGAGGATCGCGGCCATCACCGCGACTGCGGCGAGGTAGGCCGGCCAGCCGAGCACGAGCTTGGCGACGCCGAGCAGGGTGACCTGTGAGGCGGCATACAGGGGGCCCATGACGACCAGGCGCAGGGCGTAGAGCCCCACGAGGACCAGCGTGAGCCGCTGGCACACCCGGACCAGGCCCGCGTCGCGGCGCCACGCGGTGGGGTCCTCGGCCATGCGCGGGTCCCCCGCGGCGACCACGAAGCCGACCAGCGGCCAGCGGGTGACCACCGAGATCAGGGCCATGAGCATGAGCCCGGCGTTGGTGAGGATGCCCGGCAGGAAGGCGGCCTCGGCGCGCCCGCTGCGTAGCGCGAACGCGGCGGCCACCGCCGTGGCCAGGACGGAGCCGAAGACGTAGCGGGGGGTCTGGCGCGCCACCAGACGGACCAGCAGCAGCACCACGGCCAGGACCGCGGAGGCGACGACCGCCGTCATGACGTCATGGCGCCACGCCCAGGCGGCGACGAACGCCACCGTGGGCAGGGCGGCCTCGACCGAGCCCCGCAGGCCGCCGACTGCAGCCGAGAGCCGCGCCCGGATGAGCTCCTCGACCGTGGGCGCGTCGAGGGCCCCGGACGCGGCGGTCGCGTCAGTGGCCACGGGCGGGCTTGATGTCGTAGGCGGGGTTGAACATGGTCGGCACCCCGCGCTGGAAGGTGACCCGGCCGCGCACCGTGAGGTAGGTGCCGGGCTCGATGCCCTTGATCTCGCGGCGCCCCAGCCACACCAGGTTGAGCCGCTGGCTGCCGTCGTAGAGCTCGGCCACCAGGGCCGGCACGTTGACCCGGGGACGCAGCGTCACGCTGCGCACCGAACCACAGACGCTGGCGGTCTGGCGGTCGACGAGGTCGGCGATCGGCGTGCCGCCGAGCCGGTCGGCGTCGGCCTGCAGCTCACCGGCGTCGAGCTCGGCCTGGCTCTTGGTCAGGCGCGCCGTCAGGCGGTGCAGCAGGCCGGACTCCTCGCGGGGACGCAGGCGCTCGGCCTCGGTCATGGTGACGGCCACCTCGCTCTCAGCGGATCTCGGTGATCTCGGGGCCGCGCTCGAAGGGGCTGAAGTCCTCCGTCGCCTGCGGCTCCGGGGCCTGGTCACCAGTGTGCGGCTCCTCCGACGGCAGCTGCAACGGCAGCAGGTCCCGGGGAGCCATGGCCTCCTCGCCGCGGACGACGACGGTCGCGCGGACCATCTCGATCAGCGGGGTGGCGGCGTCCTGGTCCACCGCCGCACGGCCGCTGAGGACCGCGCGGAGGAACCAGCGCGGGCCGTCGACTCCGAGGAAGCGGGCCGGGGAGTAGACGGTGCGGCCGTCGGGTGCCTGGCCCGGCATCCGCGTCTGGAGCTCGGCGCCGAGGGGGCCCGAGACCTCGTCTGCGGTGCCGCCCTGGCGGGTGATGCTGGAGGCGATCTCCCGGCGGATCTCCTCCCACAGGCCCTCGGAGCGCGGAGCCGCGAACGCCTGCAGCTGGACCGCCGACTCCCCGAGCACGGCGGTCACCCCCACGATGCTCTGGGTCTCGTCGTCGACCTCGAGGCGCAGCTCCATGCCGGGCACCCCGGCCACCCAGAGCGAGCCGAGGTCGAGCCGACCCTCCGGGCCGGGCACCTGGCTCCGGTCGTAGGGGCCGGCGGTGCCGATCGGCCGGTCGGTGCCGGACTGGTCTGCCCCCGTCTCGTCGAGGCCGGCCTGGTCCGCCGGCGTCGCCGGCGTGACCTCGGGCTCGGCGGCGTCGTTCCCGGCGGGTGGCGCGGAGTTCTTGCCGCGGCGGAACAGGCTCACTGGTTGACCTCGTCCTTCATGTCGTGGGGCGGGGGGGCGGAGAATCCGCCACTGGCCCCATGCCCAGTCTCCCCTCGTGCGCTACCCGGGAGCGAGTCGACCTCGATGAACCGGGGCACGCTGACCTGCTGGATGACCAGCTGGGCGATGCGGTCACCCCGATGCACCGTGAACGGGTGCTCGGGGTCGGTGTTGAGCAGGTTCACCAGGATCTCGCCGCGGTAGCCCGCGTCGACGGTGCCCGGTGCGTTGACGATCGTGATGCCGTGCCGGGCCGCCAACCCCGAGCGGGGGTGGACGAACGCGGCGTAGCCCTCGGGCAGCGCCACCGCGATGCCGGTCGGCACCAGGTCGCGACCACCCGGGGGCAGGGTCGCGTCCCGGCGCGCATGCAGGTCCACCCCGGCGTCGCCGGGGTGTGACCGGACCGGCAGCGGCAGCTGCGGGTCGAGTCGCTGCAGGAGCACCGGGACGCACGAAGGGTCAGTCACAGGGACCGACCCTATCGGGCTGTGTCGTCAGCGATCCCGGCTCAGGCTGCGCACTCGCTGCACACCGGGAGCCCGCCGACCTCCTTGGCCAGCTGGCTGCGGTGGTGCACGAGGAAGCAGCGCGAGCAGGTGAACTCGTCAGCCTGGCGGGGCAGCACCCGCACCGACAGCTCCTCACCGGAGAGGTCGGCGCCGGGCAGCTCGAAGCCTTCGGCCTGTTCGGTCTCGTCGACGTCGACGCTCGAGGAGCTCTTGTCGACGCGGCGGGACTTCAGCTCCTCGATGGAGTCCGCAGACTCCTCGTCGTCGTTCTTGCGTGGCGCGTCGTAGTCAGTCGCCATGGGTGGTGTCGCTCTCCTTGGAGGTCTGTCCGGTGGTGCAGAAGTCTGGTCTGTGGGTGGCAGCGGGGTTAACGCAGAAGGTCCCGGATTTGTGCCCACCTGCGCGGCGGATTGTGCCTCATCCCCTCCCCCGGGTCATGCACCGGGGTGACGCGGGTGTCGCGTGGCCGCCTGCGCGGACCCCCGCCCGCCCCCCGATGTGGCGGTCTCGATTGTGACCAGAGCCACAACCGCGCACAAGAGCGCAGGTCAGGAAGTCGCGTTGGCGATCTCTTTACGGTTTGTTAGCCCAAAGATCAGCGACGCGATTGGCAACCCCGACCGGGTCACCTCGTAGAGTCAGCGCGCCGAAGACACCACGGGAGGTGGACATGACTGAGTTCCACGCGGAGATCCGCGAACGGGTTCAGCAGGCCCTCGAGTCGCTCGAGGCCGCCCGACGCAGTGGCGACGACTACCTGGTGGGTGTGCGGGTCGGAGAGCTCGAGTCGCTGGCCCACCTGGCCGCGGAGCACGGCCTGCACGTCCCCGAGCTGGCCGAGTACGCCCCCGACGAGCGCGCCGCCAGCTGAGCGCAGGCTGCGCCGCCGTCAGGACGAGAGGCCGGTGGCCGGGCACGATGCCCGGGGCCACCGGCCTCTCCTCATGTCCCGTCGGTCTGCCGAGGAGCGCGAGCCGCCCCACGGCATACCGACGGGGGTGGTCAGTCCGCGACCGCCATCAGGTCGGCCAGCCGCGCGCCGAGCGCCGCGGCCAGCGGCGGGCCCGCGGCCAGGACCAGGCCCTCCGCCGGCGGCTGGCCGGGCAGGCCGCTGACGACCGCGCCGGCCTCGGTGGCCACCAGCCACCCGGCGGCGAGGTCCCACGGGTTGAGCCCGCGCTCGTAGTAGGCGTCGACGCGACCCGCGGCCACGGCGCACAGGTCCAGCGCGGCGCTCCCGGCCCGGCGGATGTCGCGGATGTGCGGGATCAGCTCGGCGAGCACCGCCGCCTGCGCGCGCCGGACCTCGGCGCGGTAGCCGAAGCCGGTGGCGACCAGGGCCTGGCCCAGTGCGCCGACCTCGCCCGTGCGCAGTCGGCGACGCTGCCCGGCCTCGTCGACCAGGTGCGCCCCTCCCCCGAGCCGGGCGTGGAACATCTCCCCGGTGACCGGGTTGTAGACCGCGCCGGCGACAGGGCGCCAGTGACCGGGCCGCGTGGGGTCGCCGACCACGGCTCCCACGGAGACGCAGTACGCCGGGATCTCGTAGAGGTAGTTGACGGTCCCGTCGATCGGGTCGACCACCCAGGTGATGCCGCTCGTCCCCTCGGAGGCACCGTCCTCCTCGCCCAGGATCGCGTCGTCGGGGCGGGCCGCGCCCAGCAGCGCGCGCAGCAGCTTCTCGCAACCCTGGTCCATCACGGTGACCACGTCGGTGGCGCTGCTCTTGGTCTGCGCCACGCCGAGGCCGCCGGGGCGCTCGTCCACGATGAACCGGCCCGCCTCGTGGGCGGTGTCGACGGCAAGGCGCTCGAGCGCAGCGAGGTCCAGGCCATCGGGCAGCTCCGGGACGGTCGCGCCGGCCATCAATCGCTCCCGCACAGCGCCGGCTTGGCCACCCGCAGGTTCGGGCAGCAGCCCGGACGGCAGACCACCGGCCGGGTGTCGCTGCCCGGCCACGTCGGCTGGGCGACCGCCTCCCCGCGGGCGAGGGCGGCCCGCTCGAGGACGAGGTCCACCAGTCCGCTGACGAACTCCGCGTCGGTGCCGACCGTGGGAACCCGGACCAGCCTCAGCCCGAGCCGCTCCGCGGTCTGCGCCGCCTCGGTGTCGAGGTCGAACACGACCTCCATGTGGTCGGACACGAACCCGATGGGTGCGAGCACCACCGCCCGCACCCCTTCGCCGTGCAGCCGCTCGAGGTGGTCGTTGACGTCCGGCTCCAGCCACGGCTGGCTGGGCGGCCCGGAGCGCGAGCAGTAGACGAGGTCCCACTCCAGTGAGCGGCTCAGCGTGGCGTTGACCTCGGCGGTGACCGCCGCGGACAGGTCGAGGTGCTGGCGGCGGTACAGGTTGCCCTCACCGTCGCCCGGGCCGGAGGTGTCGTCCATGGCCTCGGGCACCGAGTGGGTCACGAAGACCAGCCGCACCTGCTCGTCGGGCAGGCCGATCCCCCGGGCGGCCTCGGTGACCAGGCGGGTGTTGGCCCGGCTGAAGCCCGGGTGGTTCCAGTACGGCCGCACCTTGTCCACGGCGAGGTCGACGCCCTCCTCGGCGAGCGTGCCCACCGCGGCGGCGAGGTCCTCGCGGTACTGCCGACAGGAGGAGTAGGAGGAGTAGGCGCTGGTCACCACCGTGACCACACGGCGTACCCCGTCCTCGTGGGCCCGGCGCAGGGTGTCGGTGACGAAGGGCTCGGAGTTGCGGTTGCCCCACAGCAGCGGCGTCGCGACGCCACGGCGGTCGAGCTCGGCGCGCAGCTCCTTGAGCAGCGCGCGGTTCTGGTCGTTGATGGGGCTGCGCCCACCGAAGTGCAGGTAGTGCTCGGCGACCGCCTCGAGCCGCTCGTCGGGGATGCCACGCCCGGCCGTGACGCGGCGCAGGAACGGCATCACCTCCTCGGGGGACTCGGGGCCGCCGAAGGACAACAGGAGGACGGCGTCGTAGGGCGCGAGCTGGTCGGTCGCGTCGGTGGAGCCTGGCGTGGCGTCAGGGGTGCTCATGCGGAGTCTCCGGTTCGCAGGGGGGTGGGGGCGTTGAGGTCGAGGACGACGGCGGTCATCCGGACGACGAAGACCAGGGCCACCGCCGACCACACCACCGTCTCGGTGAGGTGGTGCATCCGGTAGGCGACGACGACCACGGTGGCACCGAGCAAGGCCGGCACGGCGTACAGCTCGCGGCGCAGCACCTCGGGCACCTGCCCGGCGAGGACGTCACGCAGGATCCCGCCGCCGATGGCGGTGATCGCACCGACGAGCACGGCGGTCATCGGCCCGGTGCCGGCGCCGAGGGCCTTGAGCGCGCCGGCGACGGCGAACGCGGCCAGGCCGGCGGCGTCGAGGATCCGGACGAGCTTGCTGATCCGGGCGACGCCGGGGTGGAACAGGAACGTGACGACCCCGGCGAGCGACGCGGCGGCAACGAGCCGCCAGTCGCTGAGGCCGACAGGCGGGATGTCGCCGATGAGCAGGTCCCTCATCACGCCGCCGCCGAGCGCCGCGGCGCCGGCCAGGACGAGCACGCCGAAGAGGTCGAGCCCCTTGCGGACGGCAACGAGCCCGCCGGAGAGGGCAAAGACGAAGACTCCGACGAGGTCGAGGATGAGCTGCAGCTGGGCGTCCTGGGTGAGCATGGTCGTAGGCAAAAGTACCGGTGCGGCGTGGCCGCTTCCGCCGGGGCTGCGGGAGGTGGCAGAGTCGGGGTCCTGCCGGGCATGGACGGGACCCGGCGGAGGTGACCGGGAGAAGGCGAATGCAGGACCTGCGACTGATCGGCGTGCACGAGGACGGCGAGCACCTGCTGCTCGCGGCGGCTGACGGCACCCGCTTCCGGGTGCGCATCGACGAACCGATCCGGGCCGCGGTCCGTCGGGACCGACCGCGGCTGGGCCAGCTCCAGATCGAGGTCGACGGTGGGCTGCGCCCCCGTGACGTGCAGGCGCTCATCCGGGCCGGCGCGTCCGTGGAGGAGGTCGCCGAGCGCGCCGGGTGGCCGGTGGAGAAGGTCCGTCGCTACGAGGGTCCGGTCATCGCCGAGCGTGAGCACGTCGCCGGGCTGGCGCGCGAGGTGCGCCTGCGCGGCCGGGGCGGCTCCTCCGGGGCCTCCACCCCCACCCTGGCCACCCGGGTCAGCCAGCGGCTCAGCGGCCGCGGCGTGGACCCGACCGACGCGACCTGGGACTCCTGGCGCGCCGACGAGGGCCCGTGGACCGTCGTGCTGACCTTCCCCGCCGGCGGGCGCCAGCGTCAGGCCTCGTGGACCTACCACGCCGCCGACCGCACGGTCACCGCCGTCGACGACGAGGCCCGCTGGCTGAGCGAGGACGAGCAGCCCGGCGTCCCCGGGCCCATCCCCGCGCCGCACCTGGCGTCGGTGCCGGTGCGTTCCACGACCGTCTACGACGTCGAGGCAGAGGGCGGCGTCCAGGCCGCCGGGCGACCGACCGAGCGGACCGCCGAGCCGCTGGACCTCATGACTGCGATGCGTGAGCGCAGCGCCGCCCGGGCCCGCCGCCGTCCGGGCCCGCGCCGCGACACCCCGCCGCCGGCACCGACCGCCTCCCCGGTCACCCCGACGCACGTGCCCGGCGCCGCGGACGCGCCGGAGGAGGCCGTCCCGCTCGAGCACATCGCCTACGACCCCACGACCATGCCGCCGCCCCCGTCGGCCCACGGCTACCCCGGCGCCCACGCGCACTGGGACGTCAGCGACCAGCCCGACACGGCCACCGGCGAGGCGGAGGACGCCGCCGACGCCGCCGCCTCGCTGCCTGAGGGGACCGCGGACGGCACGCCGGCCGTGGACGCCGGCGCGGTCCCGGGCTCCGGGCCGGAGGCCGTCGAGGACGACCAGACCGACGAGGACGAGGACGATGCGCAGGCCGAGGCGGCGCAGAAGCCCGCGGCCCCGGAGGAGGCGCCGGCTCGGCGGTCCGCATCCGCCCGGCGCAGCGGCCGGCCGAGTGTGCCGAGCTGGGACGACATCATGTTCGGCGCGCGCCCGGGCTCCGACCGGGGCTGACCCGCGGGTCCGGTCGCCCTCCCGCAGGCGGCTCCCCACGGGGACCCGGCCTCGGCTGCCGGACATCGACCTCGCACCGGGGCCCGATGCCGGTGTCCGGCAGGTGAGGCCCGACCGCTCCGGGGACGGTCGAGGCGGAGGTCCCGGGGTCGGCTCAGGCGCCGTCTGGCGGGCTGGGGACCACCGGCAGCGGGCACAGGTCGAGGTCGAACGGGAGCACCTCGGCCGACGGCGAGGCAGCCCGCGCGGCCGCGGAGGTCATCCGGCGCATGTAGTGCCGACGGCACAGGACCTCGTACTCCACCACCCCGGCGGCCGTGCTGGCGGTGTCACCGACCACGACCTGCTCACCCTCGACGACCATGATGCCGTTGATGACGCGGGCGTTGTGGGTGGCCCGCTGACCGCACCAGCACAGTGCCTCGACCTGGAGCACCTGCACCCGGTCGGCCAGCTCGATCATCCGGCGCGAGCCGGGGAACAGCGCGGTGCGGAAGTCCGCGGTGATGCCGAAGGCATAGACGTCCACCCCCATCTCGTCCACCAGCCGGGCCAGCTGCTCGACCTGCTCGGGGGTGTAGAACTGCGCCTCGTCGCAGATGAGGTAGTCGACCCGGAGTCCGTTGGTGGCCTGCCCGACGATGGCGTCCCAGAAGTCGAGGTCGTCCTCGACCTCCAGGGCGCTGGTGGACAGGCCCAGTCGGGAGGACAGCACGGACTCGCCGGCGCGGTCGTGCTTGGTGAAGATCAGCCCGCGGCGCCCGCGGGCGGCGTGGTTGTGGTCCATCTGCAGCGCGAGGGTGGACTTGCCGCAGTCCATGGTGCCGGAGAAGAAGACGAGTTCAGCCACGAACCGCAACCTTATGCGTTGTCGCGCGCCGGCACCCGCAGGAGGGGCACCGACACCTCCTCGGGGGTCAGCGACCCGTGCAGGCCGAGCAGGGCCAGCAGCTGCGGCCGCGCCGTGCGCGAGTCCACGATCGCGAAGTTGTCGCGCATCGGGACGACGACGTCGCCGATCCGGGGCAGCACGTGCTCGGCGACCGGGCCGAACCAGCCCTGGGCGACAGCCTCGTCCCGCTCGAGCACCCACGCGCGCTCGGACAGACGCCCGCGCCAGGTCTGCACCACGTCGGCGGCCGCACCGGGCTCGCAGTACAGCTGCAGCGAGCGGGCCTCGCCGCCCACGTGCCGGATCCCGGCGGCGAGCTCGGCGTCGTGGCCGAGGTCGATCCGCAGGGCGTGCGGCGCGTCGACCATGCCGTGGTCAGCCGTCACCAGCACCGCCGTGTCCGGCGGCACCGAGGCCGCCAGCCTGGCCAGCGCCCGGTCGATCGCCTCGAGCTCGTCGCCCCACTCCCAGGACTGGCAGCCGTGCACGTGCCCGACCTTGTCCAGCTCGCCCCAGTAGAGGTAGACCAGCGCCCTGCGGCTAGCCCGCACGGCCGCGAGCGCGGCGTCGACCCGGTCGTCCAGGGAGGTCGCCGCCCGGAACGACCCGCCGCGGACGGCGGCG
Organism: Oryzihumus sp.; assembly: GCA_035699865.1. GTDB lineage: Bacteria > Actinomycetota > Actinomycetes > Actinomycetales > Dermatophilaceae > Oryzihumus. Next base: position 11,662 of record DASSPC010000449.1, read on the forward strand.
TTGGTCAGGCCGGACCCGTCGAAGAAGCCCGGCCCGATCCGCGTCACGTCCACGCCCGCAGCCTGGGCCCGCTCGAACACCGTCGCCGACGGCTGCCAGCGCAGCGGGTCAGGACCGTCCTCCCAGGACAGCTCGTTGAGCAGACGGTCCTCCCCCGGCACCAGCACCTCGTAGCCGACCAGCCCGTGTGCGCCGGGGGGCAGCCCGGTGCCGAACGTCGCCATGCTCGTGGCCGTCGTCGACGGGAAGCCGGCGGTGAGCCGGTATGCCGCGGGCAACAGGCCGCGCAGGAACGGCGCGTGCCCGCTGCGCTGGCGCAGCAGGTCGTAGCCGAGCCCGTCCACGAGGACCACGACGGCCCGACGGGCCTCGGGCAGGTCCATGCCGGTCGGCGCACCGGCTCCCCCGGGCACCCCCAGCGAACGCGCCACGGCAGGCAGCACGGCGGCCAGACCCTCCCCGTCGTACCGGGGAGGAAGCACCTCCTCCATCACCGGAACGTCCCCCTCCTCAGCGTCCGATCGTCGCCGACATCGCGCGGGCGAAGGCCATCGCCTGCTCCAGGGCGGGCTGGCCGTCGGCGGCGGCGCTGACCCGCAGGCTGATGTCATCGGCGGTGACCGTGCCCTCGTAGCCGTGGTCGGCCTCGCAGGAGGGGTCACCGCAGACGGCCGGGACCATGTCGACCCGGCTGACCGTGCCCCACCCCAGCGTCACGGTGAGCTCGCGGCCGAGGGCCCCGGGCTGGTAGCTGTCCGGCGCGGCGACGACGTGGGTGAGCATCACCCCGCGGACCGCGCTCAGCGGCACGACCTCGGAGGTCGCGGTGGCCACGGCCTCGGCGTCGCCCTGCTCGCCGTGCTCGCCGTGGTGGTCGTCGGCGTGCGCGATGACCAGCCGGCGCGGGGTGAGCACCAGCACGGTGATGTGCCGGCGCACGGTGTCGTGGTCGAACGTCGTCTCCTGGTGGACCAGGTGCGAGACCACCTGCTCACCCGCGAGGGCCGAGTCCACCACGTCCGCGACGAGCGCCGGGTAGTAGCCGGCCCGCTCGATGTCCCGGGTGAGGTTCTCCGGGAGAGGGGTGGGACGCTGCTCGGTCGGTGTGGCCATGGGCCCATCCTTGCGCACGTCAGCGGGGCCCGCCGACCGGCCGGGCTCGCGGGCGGCGACGGACCGGCGTCCCGGCCGCCCGCCCGCGGCACCTCCGCAGCCCCTAGGGCAGGGCCCGGCGGTCCGTGTCCTTGCGCACCGGCGGCGGCGCGACGGTGGCCTCGGCCCCGACGACGTCCACCCCGCCGGGGTGGGCGATGACCGGGTTGAGCACGAGCGAGGCAACCTCGGGCAGCTCGTCGGCGAGCACGGACATCCGGGCGACCAGGTCGGCCAGGGCAGCCCGGTTGACCGGGGTGGCGCCGCGGTGGCCGTGCAGCAGCGGCGCGGCCCGCACCGAGGAGATCAGGTCGGACACGTCGACGTCGGTCAGCGGCGGGATCCGGTGCCCGATGTCGCCGAGCAGGTCGGTCGGCGGGCCGGCCACGGAGAAGCTGACCACGGGACCGAACAGCGGGTCCTCGGTCGTGCTGACCACGCAGGAGACCCCGGGGGTGGCCATCTTCTGCACCACCAGCGAGTTGGCCGACAGCGCGGCCAGCCGGTCCTTGAGCGCGGCGAACGCCTCGCGCACCGAGGCGGCGGTGTGCAGGTCGACCCGGATGCCACCCGTGCCGGGCTGGTGGCGCACCGCGGGCGCGACCGACTTGACCACCACCGGGTAGCCCATGTGCCTGGCTGCCGCCACGGCCTCGTCGGCGGTGGCCACCGGCACCGTCGGCCACAAGGTGATGCCGTAGGCCGCCAGCAGGGCCGCGACCTCCTCGGGCGTGAGCGCCCTCCCCTCGGGAGAGTCCGCCAGGACGGCGTCCACGAGCGCCTCGGCGGCCGCCCGGTCGATGCCCACGGGCGCCACCCGCTGGCCCTGGTCGCGCGCCCGCCACTCGCCGTACTTGGTCGCCGCTGCGAGCGCGCGCACCGCGTCCTCGGGCATGGAGTATGCCGGGACGGCCCGCCGCCGCCCGTGCTCGTCGAACTCCTTGGCGGACAAGGCCTCCGTGACCCCGCGCATGCC
>DASSPC010000450.1:0-8600 GCA_035699865.1 Oryzihumus sp.
GACACCACGGCTCCCACGACGACGATCAGCTGCAACGGCGCACCGTGCACAGACACGCCCTACACCGGCGTGGTGAGCGTCTCGTTCGCCCCGACCGACGTGGGCTCGAGCATCTCCAGCACGCACTACACCACCGACGGCTCCGACCCGACGCTGTCCAGCCCGACGTGGACAGGACCGTTCAACGTCAACGGTTCCAGCGCGTCGACGACGGTGAAGTTCCGGTCGTGGGACTACGCCGGCAACATCGAGGCGACCCAGACACAGGTGATCCAGGCGCCCACCGACTCTGCCGCGCCCACGACGACGATCGCCTGCAACGGCGCCGCGTGTGGCAGCAACCCGTATGTCGGGTCGGTCACCGTCAGCCTGTCGGCGACCGACACCGGCGGCTCGGGCCTGGACAAGACCTACTACACGACTGACGGGTCCACCCCGACCACGTCGAGCAGCGTCTACTCGGCGCCGTTCCAGCTGACCAGCCCGGCGACGTACGCGGTCAAGTTCTTCTCCACCGACAAGGCCGGCAACGCCGAAGCGGTGCAGACCCAGTCGGTCAAGGTCGTGCCGGTGAGCACCAAGGTGTCGCTGACCTTCGACAACGGGACGGTCAGCCAGTACACGCTCGGCTGGACCAGGGCCCTGCAGCCGCACGGCGCCAAGGCGAGCTTCTTCGTCAACTCCGGCACCGTCGGTGTCTCGGCCAACATCATGACCTGGGCCCAGCTGGGCACCCTGGCGGCCGACGGGCAGGACATCGGCGGCAAGTCCGTCAACGCGACCAACCTGACCACCGACCCCAACCCGACCGCCCAGGTCTGTGACGACCGCGCCGCCCTCATCAAGCACGGCCTCGACCCGGTCGCCTTCGCCTACCCCGGTGGCGCCAACAACGCCACGATCCAGGGCATCGTCAAGACCTGCGGCTACGGCAACGCGCGCAGCGCCGGTTCGCTCTCGCCGAGCGGCCCGACCTATGCCGAGACCCTGCCGCCGGCCAACTGGTACGCCACCCGCGCGTGGGCGCCGACCGGGCAGGTGACCCTGGCCAACCTCCAGGCCCTGGTCACCGGTGCCGCCTCCAAGGGCGGCGGCTGGTCCCAGGTCGTCATCGGCCGGATCTGCGACCAGACCCTGGACGCGGCCAACTACACCGCGTGCACCGCGTCGGCCGGCTGGATCGAGCTGGTCGACCTCAACGCGTTCCTCGACTGGATGGGCAACGCCGGCCAGAGCGGTGGCGCCCCGGCCGGTGCGGCGGTGAGCACCGTGCGTGACGCGGCGATCAGCGCCGACACGGTGCCCCCGGTGACCACGATGGCCTGCAACGGGTCGGCGTGCACCACGGACACCTACACCAGCACCGTCTGGGTGACCCTCCCCGGCACGGACGTCGCCTCGGCCATCGCCAGCACGCACTACACCACCGACGGCTCGGACCCGACCCCGTCGAGCCCGACCTACACCGCTGCCTTCCCGATCACCGCGACGGCGACGGTGAAGTTCCGCTCGTGGGACCACGCGGGCAACGTCGAGGCGGTGCAGAGCCAGCTCGTCACGGCGAACCTGCCGGCTGACACCACCCCGCCGGCGACGACCATCACCTGCAACAACGCCCCGTGCACGACGACCGGCTACAACGGCTCGGCGACGGTGACGCTGACCGCGGGCGACCCCACCGGCTGGGGCGTGGACAAGACGTACTACACCACCGACGGGTCCACCCCGACCACGGCGAGCGCGGTCTACGCCGGACCCTTCACCCTCAGCACGCCCGCGACGTACACGGTGAAGTTCTTCTCCACCGACCTGGCGGGCAACAGCGAGGCCGTGCAGTCGCAGGACATCCTGGTCCTGCCGCCGCTGACCGTGGTGTCGCTGACCTTCGACGACGGCGTCCAGAACCAGTACACCCTCGGGGTGAAGCGGGGCCTGCAGCCACGTGGCCTGCGCGGGACGTTCTACGACGTCAGCGGGCTCAACGACGTCGACCCCCAGCACATGACCTGGGACCAGCTGCACGCGGTCAACAACGCCGGCAACGAGGTCGGCGGGCACACCCTCGACCACGTCAACATCAAGACGCTGACCGACTACAACCAGAAGGTGCACGAGGTCTGCGACGACCGGCAGAACCTCATCAACCACGGCTTCTACCCGACCAGCTTCGCCTACCCCGAGGGCGCCTACGACGCCACCGCCGAGTCGATCGTGCAGAGCTGCGGCTACTCCACCGGCCGTGCCGCCGGCGGCATCGACGTCGCCGGGTCCGGGGCCGGACCGGTCTACGCCGAGACGCTCCCGCCGAAGGACCTGTTCGCGACGCGCACGGTCTACGACCCGCCGACGGGCAGCCCGGCCAACGTGCCGCCGCTGACCCTGCAGCACCTGCAGGACGCGGTGAACGGCGCCGCGGCCCACGGTGGTGGGTGGATCGTCTACGACTTCCACCAGATCTGCTCGCAGGCCTATGACCCCGACAACTACACGTCGTGCATGAGCGACTGGGGCCCGATCGAGCTCGACACGCTCAACGCCTTCCTGGACTGGCTGAAGAACGCCGGCCAGCCCGGCGGTGCGCCCGTCCGGACCCAGGTCCAGACCGTGTCGTCGGTGCTGAACGGTCCCGACCAGCAGGCCCCGGTCTCCTCGGTCCTGTGTGACGGCTCGCCCTGCGCCTCCACCACCTACAGCGGCTCGACGACGGTCACCCTGACCGCCAAGGACCCCGGTGGCACGGGGGTCAAGGCGACCTACTACACCACCGACGGCTCCACGCCGACGACGGACAGCCCGCAGTTCACCAAGCCGTTCACCATCAACGCGGCGACGACGTTCAAGTTCTTCTCGGTCGACAACGACGGCAACGTCGAGGCGGTGCAGACCCAGCAGGTGCTGGTCCAGCCCAACACCGACCCCGTGGTCGGCTCGGCCGGCGACATCGCCTGTGACCCCACGGCGCCGGCGTTCAACGACGGCCTGGGCACCGACACCGACTGCCGTGCCTCGCACACGGTCAAGCTGCTCACCGGCGTCGACGCGGTGCTGCCGCTCGGCGACAACCAGTACGAGTGCGGTGGACCGGCGGCCTACGCCCAGTCCTACGACCCGACCTGGGGCGTGAAGAAGTCGATCACGCGCCCGGTCCCCGGCGACAAGGACTACGCGACCTCCGGCGGGACCGACTGCCCGAGCACTCCGGGTGCCGGCTACTACCAGTACTTCGGTAGTGCCGCGGGCGACCCGGCCAAGGGCTACTACAGCTACGACCTGGGCTCCTGGCACGTCGTCGCGCTCAACACGGCGACCTGCCCGGTCGACCCGAGCTTCTGCGCCGCGGGCTCGGCCCAGGAGCAGTGGCTGCAGCAGGACCTCGCGGCGCACAACACCTCGTGCACCCTGGCGTACTACCAGACCCCGCGGTGGGCCTCGAGCGCCTCGGGCTCCGGCGGAGACACGACCTTCCAGCCCATCTGGCAGGACCTGTACGCCGGAGGCGTGGACGTCGTGCTCAACGGCGACTCGCACTGGTACGAACGGTTCACGCCGCAGGACGCCAACGGCAAGCAGGACCTCGCCTACGGCGTGCGGCAGTTCATCGTCGGCACCGGTGGCGCCGGCCTGGACACCCCGGGAGCCCCCGGCCCGAACAGCGAGGCGCTCAACGCGACCACGCACGGCGTGATCAAGCTGACGCTGCACAACGGCTCCTACGACTGGTCGTTCAACCCGGACGAGGGGACGTTCACCGACAGCGGCAGCAACGGCTGCCACGCCGCCCCGCCGGTGCCGGACACCACGGCTCCGACCACGGTGGCGATGTGCAACAACGCGCCCTGCACGAGCACGCCGTACGCCCCGCCGGTCTCGGTGGCGCTCACGGCCACGGACAACGTCAACGGCTCCGGCGTCTCGAGCACGCACTACACCACCGACGGCACCGACCCGACGCTGCTCAGCCCGCTCTACACGGCCCCGCTGTCGCTGACGTCCTCGACAACGGTGAAGTACAGGTCGTGGGACGTCGCCGGGAACGTCGAGGCGACAGGGACGCTCGCCGTCCAGGTCGACACGACTGCGCCGGTCACCACCGCGACGTGCAACGGGGCAGCGTGTGCCACCACGCCGTATGCCGCGCCGGTCGCCGTGGCACTCTCGGCCACAGACACCGGCGGGCTCGGGGTGTCGAGCACGCACTACACCACCGATGGCTCGGACCCGACCCTGTCGAGCCCGACCTACACCGCGCCGCTCAGCCTGGGTGCCACGACGACGCTGAAGTTCCGCTCGTGGGACACCGCCGGCAACGTCGAGGCGACCCAGACCCAGGTGGTCACCGTCGACGCGACCGCGCCGACCAGCACGATCACGTGCAACAACGCGGCCTGCGGGAGCACGGCGTACTTCAGCTCGGTCACCGTCCGGCTGGCGGCCACGGACAACACCGGAGGGTCGGGGGTGTCGAGCATCCACTACACGACCAACGGCACCGACCCGACACTGAGCAGCCCCACCTACACGGCGGCGTTCACCGTCACCAGCTCGGCGACGGTGAAGTTCCGGGCGTGGGACAAGGTGGGCAACGTCGAGGCGACCAACAGCCAGGCGATCCAGGTGGCCGCGGACGCTCCGCCGGTGGCGGCCCTGACCGTGTCGCCCTCGAGCGGGGTCGCGCCGTTCGCGGTGACCGCCAACGCGTCAGGGTCCGCGGACGGTGACGCCACGCCGATCTCGTCGTACACGTTCGCCTGGGGTGACGGGACCGCCTCGGTGACCCAGGCGGGCGCGTCGGCGACGCACACCTACACCAAGAGCGGCACGTTCCTGCTCACCGTGACGGTGCGCGACACGGCCGGGCTGACCGGCAGCGCCACGGCGCAGGTCGTGTCGAAGGCCAACCTGGTCAAGAACAGCGGTTTCGAGAACAACACCACGGGCTGGGCCGCCAGCGCCGGGTGCTCGTTGACCCGGGTCTCCGGCGGGCACACCGGAAGCTGGTCGGCCAGGATGGCCAACTCCAGCACGACCACCCAGACCTGCATCATGGACGACTCCCCGAACTCCGTGAGCAAGACGTCGGCCGGCACCTACACGGCGACGCTCTGGGTCAAGGGCGCCACCTCCGGGGCGACGATGAACCTGCGGCTGCGGGAGATGCAGAGCAGCACCGTGGTCGGGTCGGCGACGAAGACGCTGATCCTGAGCACGTCCTGGCAGCAGGTGACGGTGACCCTGACCGTCCAGCGGCCCGGGAGCACGGCGCTCGACCTCAACGCCTACGTGATCCAGGTCGGCCGGGGAACCACCGCGTTCTACGCCGACGACGCAGCCCTCACCCTCGGGTGAGCTGACGTGACCTGGGGCGGACGCCGCGCCGTGGCCGTGGGCCTCGTCGCGGCATCCGCCCTCGGCGTGCTGGGGTGGCGCCTCGGGCCGGCAGCCTCGCCCGATGCTCCGCGACCGTCGGCCACCCGGGCGGCGCCGGTGTCCTCAGCGAGCCGGTTGCCCGTGACCGCGCCGGCCCGGGTGCTGTCGGTGCGGGTCTCCGGCAACCGCCTGGTCGACGGGACCGGGCGCCCGGTCCGGTTGCTCGGGGTGAACCGCACCGGCACGCAGTACGCCTGTGTGGAGGGCACCGGCGTCTTCGACGGGCCGTCGGACGAGGCGTCGGTCGCGGCGATGACGGCCTGGCACATCACGGCGGTGAGGGTCAGCCTCAACGAGCACTGCTGGCTCGGCATCAACGGCATCGACGCCCGGTTCGGTGGCGCCGCCTACCGCTCGGCCATCACGAGCTATGTCGACCGGCTCACCGCGGCCGGCCTCTACGTCGTCCTGGACCTGCACTGGAACGCCCCCGGCACCGAGCGCGCGAAGGACCAGCAACCGATGGCCGACCGCGACCACGCCCCAGCGTTCTGGGCGTCGGTGGCCGCGACGTTCCGGGACCGGCCGGCCGTGCTGTTCGACCTCTACAACGAGCCGCACCCGGACGACAACCACGACACGACCGCGGCCTGGACCTGCGTCCGTGACGGCGGCACCTGCCCGGGCGTGCCGTTCACCGCGGCGGGCTCGCAGGAGCTGCTGTCCGCGGTCCGGAGTGCGGGTGCGCGCAACGTCGTCCTCGTCGGCGGCCCGCAGTACGCCGGGGTGCTCGACCGCTGGGCCGAGTTCGCGCCGATCGACCCGGCCACGCAGCTGGCCGCCTCGGTCCACGTCTACTACGGCACCCCCTCACAGCCGGAGTGGGCGCCGTGCGACCAGCCTGCCTGCTGGGCCCGCGACCTCGCGCCGCTGGCCGCCACCACCCCGGTCGTCATCGGCGAGGTCGGCGAGCACGACTGCGGCTCGGCGCTGATGATGCCGCTGCTGCAGTGGGCCGACACACAGGGCCTGAGCTACCTGGCCTGGTCGTGGCTGCCGGGCGACTGCGCCGCCGAGCCCGCGCTGCTGCGGGCCTGGGACGGCACACCGAGCGGCGAGGGCGCGGGCGTGCGCGCCCACCTGCTGGACCTGGCCCGCTGACCCGGGCACTCGGCATACCTGCTGCGGTATGCCGGGTGCGCACCGCCGCACGTCAGCACTGGAGGCTGAGCACCGCCATGTCGTCGCGCCCGTGCGGGGAGGCCAGGACGTGGCGCTCGACGGCGTCGAGCACGGCCTGGGCGGTCGCGTCCGCGCCGGCACCGGCGGTCCACGCCAGGACCGACCGGAGCCCCTCCTCGCCGAACTGGGGCCCCGCCGCGTCCCGGGCCTCGGTGACGCCGTCGGTGTGGAGCACGAGGGTGTCGCCCGCGGCGAGCGCGACCGGGAGCTCGAGATGCGTCACGTCGGGGTCGACCCCCAGGAGCAGCCCGGGCTCGCCGACGTCCTGCAGGGTGCCGTCCGCGCGGCGCAGGACGGGCAGGGGGTGGCCGGCGACGCTGACCAGCCCTTCGGCTCCGGAACCGTTGGGGCGCAACAGGAGGCAGGCCGCCGTCAGGTAGGGGAGCGGGCTGGTCTGGTCGTCGTGGAGCAGCGCGGCGTTGACGGCGGCGAGGATCGCCGACGGGCCGGCGCCACCGTCGGCGGCGGCCCGCGCGGTGTAGCGCGCCAGGGCGGTGACGGTCGCGGCCGCCGCACCCTTGCCGCAGACGTCGGCGATGAGCACCATCCAGCGGCCGTCGCCCAGTGCGGTGACGTCGTAGGTGTCCCCACCGACCATCATCCCGTCGCCGCCGGCCCGGAACCGCGCCCCGAGGCTGATCCCGGGGATGTCGGGCAACCGCGGCGGGAGCAGGCTCTGCTGCAGCGTCCGGGCGAGCTCGCGGGCCTGGGCCTCGGCGTGCAGCCGGTCGAGGAACTGGCCGAGCTGCCGGCCGGCGCTGGAGAGCACCTCGACCAGCTCGTCGGACACGGGGCGGCTCTCCCGTGAGAACAGCTCGCACACGGCCAGCACCGTGCTGCCGCGCATCACGGGGAAGGCCACACCGGTGCGTAGGCCGTCACGCCTGGCCGCGGCGCTGCGGGTGAAGCGGGGGTTGTCCAGCAGGTCGTCCATCACCACGACCCGGTGCCCCTGCCAGGCCTCGCCGGGCATTCCCTCGCCCGGGGCGAAGGTGCGGTCCACCGTGGCATCGCGCAGGGCGGGGACGTCCAGGCCCGGCGCCTGCCACACCCCTGAGCAGACCAGGGCACCGTCGGCGCTGTGGGGCACCCACAGGCTCGCCGCGTCCCAGTCGAGGCGCTCGCACAGCGCCGGCAGCATCCGCTCGAACGCCACGTGCGCGTTGGGGGAGTCGCCGAGCGACTGGGTGACGTGCAGGGTCGCCGACAGGTGCCGGCTGACCTCGAGCTGCTGCTCGAGCTGGATCTGCGGACGGGCGTCGCGCAGGACGGCGATGACGAGCTCGGCGCCGTTGGGGCGCGAGACCACCGACAGGGTCAGGTCGACGGCCACCTCGCGGCCGTCGCGGTGCAGGGCCGGCACCTGGACGGTGTTGCCGATGAGCCGGCGCTCGCCCGTGGCGAAGAAGTGGGCGAAGCCCTTGTTGTGGGCGGCCCGGAGCCGTTCGGGCATGAGCGCCGAGAGCGTGCTGCCGATGAGCTCGTCGGGGTCGAGGCCGAGCAGCTGGGTCAGGGCCGGGTTGGCGTGCACGACGCGGCCGTCGGCTGCCGCGACGACGACGGCGTCGGGCAGGCTCTGCAGCATGTCGGCGAGCCCGAGGGTCGGGTCCGATGACAGCAGCACGTCGCACCCCCCGGTTTCCCTGTGCCCCCGGGCCGGACTGCCGGCCCTCCGCCCGCCTGTGCGCGCAGCCTCATTCAACACCGGTGCTTGCAGCCTCCGTGGGAGGTTTGACCGATCTGTGACCGGCGCCGCACTGAGGTATGCCGGGTGGCTGGGTCACGTTCCGGCGGATCGACGTCTGGGCGTGGATGACCAGGTGGCCTGTCGGTGGTCGAATGTATGTTCGAACCATGCATCAGGGGGATGGTCGTCAGGGGGCCGCGGCCAGCGGCTCCGGCGGCGTGCCCGCGGCGGCGTCGGGTGGCGCGGGGTCGGGGGGTGCAGCGTCGGGTGGTGCGGCGTCGGGTGGTGCGGCATCGGAGGCGTT